>NZ_SDHZ01000003.1:300000-420183 GCF_004118675.1 Filimonas effusa
TTGATTAAGAGGCATTACTTAAGATCAATAAAAAATTTATTAAATTTTTTTTCATAAAGAGAAGATGGCTCTATTATAGGTTTGCCAATTTCTTTCTCAATTTTCTCTATTATAGTATTCTTTGATGCCACTTTAGAAAGCCCTCTCAATTTATAGTTTATAGCCCCCATCAACAAGTCGGCCATCTGCATCAACTCGCTTTCATATGACTTAATAGCTTGAAGCGTTCTTATATTATGATAGTCGCGTTCCAGGTATTGTTTAAGACTTTGGGCTTTTTTATAGCTATGCGTATCTTTCTCGTCTATATAAATATTGTAAGTAGCGTCAAATTGAATCTTCTTATTTAAGAGCTGAAAATACATTTTGTCATAAAATTCATCATGTGTTTGATTAAAGCCACTATGGTTCAACTGGGTTTTGTCAATTATAATAGCCCTAAATTCTAAATCGGTCATAAAAAAATACTCTACAACCTTTGCATAAAACACCACTCTTGATTTAGAAATAGACCTCCATTTCATTTCGCCTTTAATGAAGTGACTCCGTTTTATTTCTCTTATGGCCTGATTATGTTTTTTCAGCTGATTATAAGAAGTGGAAACGTAGCCTAATATCATATAACGATGTCCATCATTTTCCAGATGGGTACTTTCATCACAATAAAAATTGAACGTTTTGGTCATGTAATATCGGGGTTTCAGGAATGCAAATAGCCCATAAATGTTTGCAGACTAAATTTAAGCCTTAAAGATATAAATACTTATATAATAATTTTTAGCTTAACACATATACAAAACAAAAAAGGCCGGGGAACCCCAGCCTTGAAAACTTTAATTGTTCTCACACGTCGTTCTTATCTACTCATGCACCACCATCAAAGGCACATGACTGTGAAACGCCAGCATCTTTGTATGACTGCGGCGGAACAACTTCTCGAACATGCCATGCTTTTTAGGTATGGTAATAATAAGATCTATTTCATGTTTGGATGAAAATTCATTGATAACCTCTGTAAAATCATCTCCTTCCAGGAAATGATACGATGGCTGGTATTGCTGGAACAACGTTTCTATCATCAGGCTTTCCTGCGATACTTCCGGCGTAATGCCACGTCCTCCTTCTGTTACATTAAGAATAAACAATTTAGCCTTTGTTTCATCCAGTAACGCTTTTATAGCTTGTACAGGCGTTGTTTCTGCCACCTTTTTAAAATCACAGGCCAGCACAATTTCTTCCAGCGGCGTATACTTACATTCTGCCGGAATAATGATCACCGGAACCTTCGATTTCCTGGCAATAGCCGTAGTATTACTTCCCACCAGCACCTCTTCCACTTTTCCGCCACCTGTAATACCCATTACCACAAAACGGGCATTGTAATTTTCACACACCTGCTCTATGCCTGTGTCCAGCACATTGAATTCATTCACTGCTTCCAACACCACTTCTGTTGCAATAGACGCTTTTACCTGTTTAAGAAAATTATCGACGCCTTCTTCGGCTATTTTCTTTATTTCATTGATATCCATCAGTTGCATGGTAGGCAGCATAGGATCTACAGATACAGGTAACTGGTATGCATGATATAATATCACTTTGGGAATACCAAGGTCTTCCGCCAGCTGTATGGCGTATAATGCAGCATTTCTGGCGGTTACAGAAAAATCAGTAGGAACTAAAATGGTTTGCATATAAGCTTGTTTGTATAATGTAAAGGGTCACAATTATCATTCCATGCATACTATTCAATACGCATTATTATTTTTCCGAACTGACTTGCATTTTCCATTTTATGAATTGCTGTATCAGCTTCTTCCATGGAATATACTTTATCTATAACGGGATGAATATGATAGCGATCAAAGAGTTGCAGCATGGCTTCAAACTCTTCCGGCGTGCCCATGGTAGTTCCTTTTATCTGCAGCTGTTTCCAGAAGATCTTCTGCGGGTTAAGATTGGTGATAGCTCCCTGGGTGCCGCCAAAGAAAACAATCCTGGCGCCGGGCCTGGCAAGATCTATGAAGTTCCGGAAGCCATCGCCCGCGGCACTGTCTACAATTAGGTCAAAACCTTCCGTGAATGCCTGCAGCAGCTTATGCCAGCCTTCCGTTTTGTAGTTTACACCACCGGAAGCCCCCAGCTTTTGGGCCTTTTCAATTTTGGCGTCGTCGCCTGAAGTTACATATACTTTAGCGCCAATGGCTACAGCCATTTGTAACATTAGCAATGCCACGCCGCCGCCAATACCCGTTAGCAATACATGATCACCGGGTTTCAGGTTTCCTTTCGTGAAAAGCGCCCGGTAACCGGTGAGGCCGGCCAGGGGAATAGCAGCAGCCTCTTCGTAACTTAAATAAGTAGGTTTTGGGAACAATGTCGATGCAGGAACCTTTACATACCGGGCAAAACAACCATCATCGGGCAAACCCAGCATTTTAAACTCCCTGGAATGATATTCCGGGCTGTCGCCCCAGTTCATACCGGGATTCATGACCACCTCTCTGCCAAGCCAGTCTATAGATACATGTTCTCCTACCTCATACACAATTCCACTTCCATCGCTGCCAAGTACAACAGGATAGCGAAGATTGGCGTACTGACCTTGCCTTATCCACCAGTCACGGTGATTAAAGGCAGCAGCTTTAATTGCAACAACCACTTCACCGGGCCCTGCAGCGGGCATGGCCACCTCCTGTACCTGCAGCGGCAGCTCCTTACCGGGGCATACAACAGCTTTCATATGTTTAGTCAATGTTTTCAATAATACCGGCAATGCCCTGCCCACCGCCTACACACGCGGTTACCATTCCATACTTTTTGTTGAGTCTTTTCAAATCATTCAATAGCTGCACGGTGAGCTTACAGCCGGTACATCCCAGCGGATGGCCCAGGGCAATAGCGCCACCATTGATATTAACGATAGCAGGATCAAGGCCCAGTTCACGGATCACTGCGAGCGACTGCGAGGCAAAAGCTTCATTCAACTCGATAAGATCTATATCGGACAGGCTCATACCCGCCTGCTTCAATACTTTGGGAACTGCAGCAACCGGCCCTATACCCATAATACGCGGATGCACACCGGCACTGGCGCAGTTGACAAGACGCCCAATGGGTTTTAAACCAAGTTCATTTACCATACGCTCGCTCATTACTACAACGAAAGCGGCGCCGTCGCTGGTTTGTGAACTGTTACCCGCCGTAACGGAACCACCCATCGCAAATGCCGGTTTTAGTTTAGCCAGCGCTTCTATAGTAGTGTCGGCGCGTATTCCTTCATCGGTATCTACAATAAAGCTCCTGGTATTCCGCTTGCCTTTTTCGTCGACATATACCTGTTCAACATTTACCGGCATGATACCGGGTTTGAAATACCCTTGTTCCAGGGCGCGTAACGCTTTTTGGTGCGATCCGAGTGCAAATTCATCCTGGTCTTCCCGTGATATTTTAAATTCTTTAGCCACAGCTTCGGCAGTAAGCCCCATGCTGAGGTAATAATCGGGTTCATCTTTGGCGATAGAGTACGCAGGAACAGTTTTCCAGCCGGCCGTAGGCACCAGGCTCATACTTTCGGTGCCGCCGGCCACAATACATTCGGCCATGCCCGACCTGATTTTGGCGGTAGCCGTGGCAATACTTTCCAGGCCGCTGGCGCAATATCTGTTGATAGTGATACCCGCTACTTCAATTCCCAACGCACGCGCCGCAATGATACGCCCGAACTGAAGCCCTTGCTCTGCTTCGGGAACGGCATTACCAACAATAACATCATCGATACGTTTTGGATCCAGTTGCGGAATACTGGCCATAAGCCCTTTGATGACTTCAACAGCCAGATCGTCGGGCCGGAAAAAGCGGAGGCCTCCTTTTTTACTTTTTCCAACAGCAGTCCTTAAGCCTGCTACAATATATGCGTCCTGCATAGGCAATGATTAATCGTTAACAAATAAGGTTATCGGAAAGGTGCTATTCAAATATAAACAATAAATGGCGCAAGTTGTTTATGCAACTAAGTGGCCGGTTAATTTAACAGACGCTTTATCTTCGCGCCATGATATACCCACTCTTAAGACAAATGTTGTTCAAGTTATCGCCGGAGAAAGCGCATCATGTTTCCATGAGCATGTTACATACAGCCTGTAGCATAGGTCCGGTTCGTTCGGCCATGCGTCAAATGCTGACAGTAACAGATAAGCGACTGGAAAAAGAAGTTTTCGGACTCAGGTTCAGGAATCCTGTTGGTTTGGGTGCCGGTTTCGACAAAAACGCCTCTTATCTTAAGGAGTTGGAGACGCTGGGTTTCGGGTTCGTGGAAATAGGAACCATAACGCCAAAAGCACAACCCGGAAACGAACAGCCACGTCTGTTCCGCCTGCCTGCCGACAAAGCATTGATCAACCGTATGGGCTTTAATAATGATGGCGTAGAAGCCATAGCGCAAAAGCTCGAAAAACGTTTATCCTCAAAAGCAGGTAGTTCGTCCATGATCATTGGAGGAAACATTGGCAAAAACAAGGTTACCGCAAATGAGGAAGCATGGCGTGATTATGAAATATGCTTCCGCAGGTTATTTGATGTGGTAGATTACTTTGTAGTGAATGTAAGCTCACCCAATACTCCCGGATTAAGGGAATTGCAGGAAAAAGAGGCGCTGCGCAAGATCCTGTCGCAATTACAGGAAATTAACCAGGGGAAGAATAACCCCAAGCCATTATTGCTGAAAATAGCGCCCGATTTAACCGAAGGACAACTTGCTGATATTGCTTCGCTGGCAACAGAAATACCGCTGAGTGGCCTCGTAGCAACGAATACAACCATTAGCAGGGAAGGGCTTACTGCACCATCACAACAGAAATCAGCAGCGGCAGGAGCAGGCGGATTAAGCGGAAAGCCTTTAACAGCAAGGGCTACAGAGATCGTGTCTTATTTACACCGTTCTATTGGCAGCAACATTCCCATCATTGCCAGCGGCGGTATTTTTACGGGAAACGATGCAAAAGAAAAACTCGACGCAGGTGCCGAATTAGTACAGGTATGGACGGGCTTCATATATGAAGGACCTTTCATAACAAGCAACATCTGTAAGCATTTATTGCACAATAACGTTAAATAATTGCTGTAAGAGGGAAAAACAGTGAAATTATTAACTAGTAAAAGGCTAAGAAGTAACAGCCATATAGGTTCAAGCCTTATCTTTGGTTAATTGTTAACCCAACAAAAATATAATTATGAACAAAGGAGAACTGATTGAAAAGATCGCAGGCGACGCAGGTATTTCTAAGAAACAAGCTGGTGCTGCACTGGATTCATTTACAGAAGCAGTAGCTAAAACGTTGAAGAAAGGAGATAAAGTAACTCTCGTAGGCTTTGGTACCTTCTCTGTTTCTAAAAGAGCTGCCCGCACCGGACGTAATCCACAGACAGGAGCCACTATCAAAATCAAAGCTAAAAAAGTAGCTAAATTTAAAGCAGGTAAAGAGCTGTCATCTAAAATATAAGTACCGTACAATTACTGTACTTTCCGAAAAGATTATTAACCCGTCGGGGTTTGCCGGCGGGTTGCTTTCAACCCCGTACACTCTTCCCCGATATTAATTGTGTCAGTTTTTTAAAACTAAGTAGCATGGCAAAAAAGGCAATCAGCAAATCAAGTACAGCGAGCACTAAACCAGTAGAATTCAACAAACCCGCCCTCAGGCGTACACTACTGCTGTTACGTGCCGTATCTCATCCTGTTAGACAGAAAATGCTCAAACTGATTGATAAGAAAAAAACAATTCTCGTGAAAGACCTTACTGCCAAAGTAAATCTTGAACCAGCTGTTGTTTCCCAGCACCTGACCATTCTGAAAAACGTGGGACTTGTTTCTGCAGATCGCGAAGGCCGGTCTTTCAACTACTACATCCATTATCCCGTGTTAGAACAAATAAACGCATTAGTAGAAGAGATCAAATAGATCCCCGACCGTTATAAGTATTGTTCCATTATCTTGATCAATGGAACCTTCAGTACCACCAATAGTATCATCAGTATGTTCATTCTGGTGGTACTAAAGGTTGTATCCAACGCGATACCATCCCACGTCCACGATTGCTTCCAAAAAATCCCGTGTTCTATGTCTGATCTCCGCTATCATTCATATGGCCTTTTATACGCATAAGTGTACCACCCGCCCAACCTCCTCCCATAAAAATCCACGCTGCCAAAACTGAATTGGCCACGACTGAAGGAAAAACCCTAATTTCGCGCAATCTTTCAAGAAATGAGCAAGACACTTTCCTCCAACGAATCTAATCCGTCCGCTAAGAAAAAGATCATTGTTTTAGGCAGTGGCCCTAATAGAATTGGTCAGGGTATCGAGTTTGACTATTGTTGTGTGCATGGCCTCCTGGCCATTAAAGAATGTGGCTACGAAGCCATCATGGTCAACTGTAACCCGGAAACAGTATCTACCGATTTCGATATCGCGGATAAATTGTATTTCGAACCCGTATTCTGGGAACATCTCTGGGAAATCATTGAACTGGAACAACCCGAAGGCGTTATCGTACAGCTGGGAGGACAAACAGCGTTGAAACTCGCAAAACGCCTCCACGAAAAAGGTATCAAGATCATCGGTACTTCGTTCGATAGCATGGATATCGCCGAAGACCGCGGCCGTTTCAGCGACCTGCTGAAAGAGCTGGAGATCGCTTACCCACAGTATGGTACCGCCTTCACCGCTGAAGAAGCCATTGAAGTGGCTAACAAAGTAGGTTACCCCGTACTCGTTCGCCCCTCCTATGTATTAGGCGGCCAGCGTATGCGTATCGTTATCAATGACGAAGAAGTTGAAAAAGCAGTCATCAGCCTGCTGAAACATATTCCGGACAATAAGATCCTGATCGACCACTTCCTCGATCGCTGCCAGGAAGCAGAAATAGACGGCATCTTCGACGGTACCAACTTCCACGTAATGGGAGTAATGGAGCATATTGAACCGGCAGGTATTCACAGCGGTGACAGCAACGCGGTTCTACCCGCCTTTAACCTCACCCCCATGGTAATTACCACCATGGAATACTATGCAGAAAAGATTGCCCGCGCCCTCGATATCCGCGGCCTCATCAATATCCAGTTTGCCATCAAAGACGGCAAAGTGTACGTTATTGAGGCTAACCCGCGCGCATCAAGAACTACTCCTTTCATCGCAAAAGCTTACGGTATCCCTTACCTGAACATCGCTACCAAAGTAATGCTCGGCGCCGCTACCCTGAAAGACTTTGAAATGAAAAAACAACTGAAAGGTTACGCAATAAAAGAACCAGTGTTCAGCTTCGATAAGTTCCCGGGTGTAAATAAAGAACTGGGACCTGAAATGAAAAGCACCGGAGAAGCTATCCGCTTCATTAAGGACCTCAGAGACCCTTACTTCCGCACGCTCTACAAAGAAAGAAGTATGCACCTGAGCAAATAAACTGTTACAACCAACTGAAATAAAAAGCCCCTGCCGGAAACGACAGGGGTTTTCTCATGTATATACTGCCCCGAAAGGCTGCCAAATGGTTACATTAACAACTATTAGTTAAGCAACCATAAAAAATTGGCGACTGCAAAAGTAGGAATTATGCGATTTTTTGCACCTTTTTTCCACGTTTTCCTGAAAAAACCTCTACTTCCCCTGTTTCTCAATTGGTTATGAGAACGCCCTTTTAGCCCTTTTTACCCGCCTCGCCGGCAACCGGCCACTTGCCCCAAAAACTACGGTTAATTAGCCTGACAGCTTTACTGCCGATGTGTCATTATGCCATCCCGGCGCGGGTTTTAGCGATTTAAAAGTTTTCAACATGGGTAAAAAATAATTTTGAATTGTAGCCCATTATTGTAATTTAGTGGCAGAATTTAATGGGTTAGTAAGTAAAAGGGTCGGCAGGGATGCTGACCCTTTTTTTATGAATTCCGGTGACCTTGATAAAGAGGAGCGGCTAAAAGTTTAAACAGGATGAGTAAGATAAAAACAGCCTTTTTTTGTAGTAATTGCGGTTATGAAAGCCCCAAATGGCTGGGAAAATGTCCTTCCTGCAGCCAGTGGAACACATTCGTAGAAGAAGTATTGGACAAAGGCAGTTCCAGGTCAGACGACGGATGGAAGAACTACTCCGATAATAAACGCGGCTCACGAACTGTTGCATTGGATGAAGTAAGCAGTACCGAAGAGCGCCGCCTCGTAACCGCCGACTCAGAATTAAATCGCGTACTCGGAGGCGGCATTGTGCCAGGCAGCATTGTACTGGTAGCCGGCGAACCAGGCATCGGCAAAAGCACCCTGTTCCTTCAAAGTGCCTTACAACTGAAAGACATCGTGACCCTCTATGTAAGCGGAGAAGAAAGCGAACAGCAGATTAAAATGCGCGCCACCCGTTTAAACATCAGCAACCCTAATTTTTACCTCCTTACCGAAACAGCCACTAATATCATCTTCCAGGAGATAAAAAAGCTGAAACCGCAACTGGTGGTTGTCGATTCCATACAAACGTTACAGTCCAGCTTTATTGAATCTTCCCCGGGCAGTGTTTCCCAGATAAGAGAATGCGCAGCCGAACTGCAACGTTTTGCCAAGGAAACCAACACTCCTGTATTTCTCATAGGTCATATTACCAAAGACGGTAGCATCGCCGGCCCCAAAATACTGGAGCATATGGTCGACACTGTACTTCAATTCGAAGGCGAGCGTAACTATACCTATCGTATCCTGCGTACGCTCAAGAACAGGTTCGGCAGTACCGCCGAACTGGGTATTTATGAAATGACCACCGAAGGTATGCGCTCGGTGATCAATCCTTCCGAAATACTGTTAACCCACAAAGAAGAGCAGCTTAGCGGTGGCGCCATCGCCGCTACTATTGAAGGCCTCCGCCCCCTGCTTATAGAAGTACAGGCACTGGTTACACCCAGCGTTTATGGCACGCCACAGCGTACCGTAAGTGGCTTCGACCTGCGCCGACTGCAACTGCTCCTGGCCGTACTGGAAAAACGCGGCGGCTTCCAGTTTGGTCTCAAAGACGTTTTCCTGAACATCGCCGGCGGCCTCAAGGTAGAAGACCCTTCTATAGACCTGGCCGTTATTTGCGCCCTCCTATCTTCTTACGAAGACATTCCCGTTCCCCAGCACATCTGCTTTGCCGGCGAAGTAGGTCTCAACGGCGAAATACGCGCCGTCAACCGCGTTGAACAACGCATCGCCGAAGCCGAAAAACTCGGGTTCGAAAAGATCGTCGTTTCCCGCCACAACAAAAAAGGCTTCGACAACAAACAGTTCTCTATAGAAGTAGTAGCACTTGGCAGAGTAGATGAAGTGTACCAGCTGCTGTTTTAGTGATCCCGCCGTTTAATCAACCTGCGAAGTAACTTACAGCGTTAAACCCATAACCATGAATTCATCTTATCGTCCTGTACTACCTGCCATCTGTTCCCCATGTGGCTGAGCGCATTTCTGCACCTGTTCTTCCCGCACGTTTGCGCAGGCTGCGGCAACGATCAGTTGCAGCAACACGACGTAATATGCGCAGAATGTATGGCAATGCTGCCCTATACAGGCTTCCTGCAACATGAGGGTAACCCCGTTGAAAAGGTCTTTTATGGTAGGATTCCCGTAAAAGCAGCAGGCAGTCTTTTATACTTCACCCGCCCTTCCATTGTCCAGCATCTGATGCAGGCAGTGAAATACCAGGGAAATCAGGAAGCAGGACGCTGGATGGGTCAAATACTGGGCAGCGCAATGCTGCAATCGGAAAGATTTAACCACATAAACGCCATCATACCGGTACCACTGCATAAACGAAAACAACAGCAAAGGGGCTACAACCAGGCCTTCCTGCTGGCAAAAGGGATTAGTAATGTGTTGCAGGTGCCCGTTGTCGATGGCGTACTCGTAAAACAAGCCTCCACAGCCACTCAAACCCACAAGGGACGTACAGAAAGGATGAACATCCTGCAAAATACCTTCAGCCTTACAACGCCGGAAGTGCTGCATCAGAAACACCTGCTGCTGGTAGATGATATCATTACTACAGGCGCCACCCTCGAAGCCTGCGGACAGGCCCTACTCAACGCCAAACCAGCGTCTCTTAATATTACCAGCGTGGCCTATACATTGCTCTGAAACCCGCTTTAACAAGAGTTTCTTTTTTTATAGGTAATTATTGCTGAATTTTGGGATCATCTAAAAAAAGACTACCATGACCAAATATGCTATATTCTGCCTGATGTGCATTATAGCGGTGACAGCCGTTTTTGCAAGGCCCAGGCCGCCTAAGTCGATCTACGACTTCAAAATACAGGCGCTGGATGGCACTACCATCGACTTTAAAGCCTTTAAAGGCAAAAAGATCCTGATCGTAAATACCGCCTCAAAATGCGGTTATACGAAACAATACAAAGGGCTGGAAGCATTATACCAGTCACACAAAGACAAACTCGTGATCGTAGGTTTCCCCTCCGACAATTTCGGCGGACAGGAATACCAGGAAGACAGCGAGATCGCTTCTTTCTGTGAAAAGAATTACGGGGTAACCTTCCCGCTCACGACCCGTGTAGACGTTAAAGGTGAAAAGGCCACTCCTATTTACCAATACCTGACCCAAAAGTCGCAGAACGGCGTACTCGATGCAACCATTGGCTGGAATTTCAACAAGTTCCTGATCGATGAGAACGGTAAACTGGTAGCGCATTTTGAAAGCAAAGTGACGCCGGAAAGCCCGGAGCTCACCAAATTATTGAACTAGAGGCCGGAAAGAAGGTTTTCACTGAATAATATAGAGTTTGTGCAATTTCAAGATGTTATAGGTCAGCACGAGGTTAAACAACATTTGGCAGAAATAGTCCAGCATAACAGGCTGAGCCACGCGTTGTTATTCCTGGGCAAAGAGGGAAGCGGCGTATTGCCGCTTGCACTCGCATTTGCCCAGTATGTAACCTGTACCGGGCGTTCAGGCAAATCAAAGGCGCCGGCAGAAGCCAGCTTATCCATGTTTGGCGAAGCAGAAGCGCCTGCCGTAGCGGCAGAACCCCTCTCAGATGCCTGCGGTGTTTGCCCGGCCTGCATTAAAGCAAAGCAACTTATCCATCCCGATATTCACTTCTCCTACCCCGTTATTCCTAAAAAAAGCGGCGACAAACCCGTCAGCAGTGATTATGCCACCGAATGGCGTTCGTTTCTCGGCCAACAGCCCTACGGCAATGCATTCGACTGGCTCCAAAGCATTGGCGCCGAAAACAAACAAGGTAATATCACCGCCGACGAGTGTAACGACATACTCCGCAAACTAAGCCTGAAAAGCTTCGAAAGCGAGTACAAAATACTCGTGATGTGGATGCCCGAATACCTGGGTAAGGAAGGAAATAAACTCTTGAAACTGATTGAAGAACCGCCACCTAATACCTTATTCGTACTTGTTGCCGAAAACGAGGAACAGATCCTTGCTACTATCCTGAGCCGTTGCCAGCTCGTAAAAGTGCCTTTGCTGGAAAGCAGCGACATCGAAAACGGCCTGATGCAACGCAACGGAACAGCCCCCGAACAGGCGCGCCAGGTAGCAGGCATCGCCGAAGGTAATTACCGCGAGGCCCTGCAACTGCTCCAGCATGCAGGTGAAGACTGGCAGGCGCTGTTGCGCGACTGGCTCAACGCCACCTTGAAAGGAGGTCCCGCAGCACAGGTGAAATGGATTGAAGAAGTAAGCCGCATGGGCCGCGAAAAACAAAAGCAGTTCCTCCGCTACTTCAACCACCTGCTCGAACAAAGTATAAGAATAAGGGTAATGGGAGCGGAAAAGCTGATGCTGTCAGACCAGGACAAAGACTTTGCCCAGCGACTCAACAAAATAGCAGGGGTAAGTCAGCAACAGGTGCTGATAGAGGAACTCGACAAAGCTGCTTACTATATAGAACGCAATGCCAACGCGAAAATGCTGTTCCACGCGCTCACAATCAAGCTGTACCATATTATTCAGGATAAAGCCCTAATTTTGGCAGAATAGGCCTAAACGCATATATATTATATTTATATGTAGGCCTGTACCTATATATACTTTATTCATCTAAACTGACCGATATATCATTATGGGATGTGGATCATGTGGCACCGGGAAACCGGGCGGCTGTAAAAGCAATGGAGGTTGCAATACCGGTAGCTGTAACAGGATGAACGTACACGATTGGTTGATGAATCTTCCCTTTAACGACCCCGAAAGCACTTGCAAGGTCGTGGAAGTAAGCTTCAACCAGGGTAGTCGAAAAGAATTTTACCGTAATCCTACTTTACAATATTTCGAAAAAGGCGCCTATGTTAGTGTAGAAGGAGTTAGCGGCTTTGACGTAGGAGAAGTAAGTCTTACCGGCGAGTTGGTACGTATGCAGCTCAAGAAAAAAGGCGTTGACGAGTTCAACCCCGAAATGAAAAAGATCCTTCGCCGTTCTTCAGATAAGGATCTCGAATTATTCCAGCATCATAAAGGCCGCGAACAGCAGGTACAAATGCGCAGTCGTGCAATTGCACGGCAACTCAACCTGCAAATGAAGCTCAGCGAAGTGGAAATACAGGCCGACGGTAAAAAAGCAACCTTCTTTTATACCGCCGATGATCGTGTGGATTTCCGCGAAATGATCAAAATATTTGCCTCCGAATTCAAGATAAAGGTGGAAATGAGGCAGATTGGTATCCGCCAGGAAGCCGCAAAAGTAGGCGGCATCGGAAGCTGCGGCCGCGAATTATGCTGCAGCACCTGGTTAACCGACTTCAAAAGTGTTACCACTACTGCAGCCCGTTACCAGAACCTGAGCATCAACCAAACCAAACTCAGCGGTCAGTGCGGCCGTCTGAAATGTTGCCTCAACTATGAGCTCGATACTTACCTCGATGCCTTACAACAGTTTCCGGATAACGCCGAAACACTGGGCACCACAAGGGGTACAGCCAACCTCATAAAGAAGGATATCTTCAAAAACCTGATGTGGTACGTGCTGCCCGATAGCAATAAGCAATACCCGTTAACCATTCACCGCGTAATAGAGATCAAACGATTGAATGCCCGCGGCGAAAAAGTAGATGAATTGCAGGCTGTTGAAGTAATAAGCACCAAGCCCAAAGAAATAGAACCGCAGTTTGTAGATGTAGTAGGCCAGATAAGCCTCCGCAGCCTCGAACGTGGCAGCCAGCGCCGCAAGAACAAAGAACGCGAACAACGCGGAAACGGCGCCGGCAAACAACAACGTGCCGGCGGTAACGACCGCGCAGCAGGAAACGAACGCGCCGCCAACGACCGCTCAGGCAACGAACGTTCCGGTAACGGCGATAATAACCGTAACCAGCAACGCAGCCAGCAGGGCAACGCCAAACCTGCGCAACAAAAACAATCCGGACAGGGTCGCGGCAACGAACGTAACCAGGGCGGAGAAAAAAACCAGGGTAACCGTAACCAGAATGCGGAACCAAGGCAAGCCAATGAGCAACGCCAGAAGGGTGAACGTAACCAGGGTAACGAACGCAGTCAAGGTAACGAACGCGGCCAGGGCAACGAACGTAACCAGGCAGAACGCAACCAAAATCAGGCGCAATCCGAACGTAACCAGGGCGGCTCCGGCAAACCCGAACGCCAGCAGGGCGATCGTAACCAGGGTAACAACCAGCGCGGAAATAACGGTGGCGAACGCCAGGGCGGTGAACAACGTCAGCAAAAAAGTGAACAAAAAGGCGCAGAACAGCGTAACCAGGGTGAACAAAGTAACCAGCCAGAGCGCAACCAGAACCAGTCTTCAGGTGAACAGCGTGGTAACAACAGGGGAAACAGGAACAACCCACGTGGGCAACAAAGGCCTCCACAAAATCCACAACAACGCCCTCCCCAGCAAGATTCACCCCCAGGCACGGGAAATGAATAAAAAATATGTAGATCGTTAAAAATCAATACATTAAAAGGAGGTCCAATGGGGCCTCCTTTTTTAATGTTAAAACATTTGGCACGGTCTTGGACTTCCGATGTTCATAATCAAATGAAAAAACTTATGAAAACTAAATTCGCACTATTAGCGTTTGCTGCCATAAGCAGTACAGGATTGTGGGCACAGAGCGTAACTCCTTCTACTACTAATACCAACCCCGGTGGTATTTATCTCAGAGGTTCCTTTAGCCTGGCAAACATTTCAACAAACGGCGATGGTACCGTAAACAGCTCTAATAACCTGGCTACTTTTAACGCCGGCTTCCTGGGCGATTTACCCTTAAATGACATGTTCTCCCTGCAGGCAGGTTTATTCCTCCAGGGCAAAGGCGCTAAGGCCAACAGCTATGCAAATGACAATGACCATAGCCAGAACTATGTGAAGTACAAGTTCAGACCTTACTACCTTCAGGTTCCCGTAAACTTTGCAGTGAAAATCCCTATGGGCGACGATAGCCGGTTCTTTATCGGAGCAGGTCCCTTCGTATCTATGGGCCTGTGGGGTAAAGCAACCAGGGAAGTGAATGTGCTGGGTAGTACCACCACAACCAAAGAAGACATCAAATTCGAATCTATCGACGGAAACGATCCGGATGACTCCCGCCTCGACAGGCTGAAAAGATTTGAATTCGGCTTAAACGGTACCGCTGGTATTGAAGCAGGCCGCTTCCTGGTAGGCGTAACCTACGACTGGGGTTTGAGCAAGATCAACCAGCAGTTTGAAAATGAAAACAACGACAAAAATAAATTCCGTACGTTAAGCGTTAACGTAGGTTTCAGGTTGTAGTCGCAAATTAGCTTCATAAAATGAGCGTCGGCTGTAAACAAAGTCTACATCGCAAACGCAGACTTCAGTTAACAAGCCCCGGAGGCCGTATCACATCAATGATACGGCCTCTTTTATTTAGTCCATACCCATGGTAAGCTTTTGCACGCACACCGTAGTCACGATTCCTTCTTATCCATGATGGAAATGTATTTGCGGATAGTGCTCCTGTTAACGATCCACAATACCAGCAGTATCAACAATGCAGCAACCACAGTAGGCCATCCCACAAGAGCAGGAAGCTCCATATTCTTATCACTAAGGAAACCCGCAAGCCACCATTGCAACACTGTGATCACCACCAGCGCCGCACCCACAATTACAACATTGGAAGGAAAGAACTGGCGCATCAGGAAACGATATAATTGAGCCGGCGCCGCTCCAATAGTAACCAGTAAAACGATCTCATCCTTACAGGAGGCAATCGTAAGCTGAATGAACAGCGTGAAAACCAGCAGCGCAAACGCCAGCATTACAATTCCCGTGGCGCCCGAAATGTTTACCACGGTATCTACGATCTGCCGGTATTTGCTGAAACGGGTTTTATCGGCATCGGTAGTAAGCTCATGCGCACGCAAATAAGCCGTAAGAGCCGGGTTGCCGGCATCGCGGGTGCGGATCACCACCCTGGAAGTCTGGGCAGGCAACCCACTTCCATACTTGTTATTGGCCCAGTCCATAAACGACTGTGGCACCAGTATCGACGATATACGATCACTGAAACCCACCACCTTTGCATAAAAGGAAACAACAGTCGTCCCCGTCCTCACATTTACCTTGATAGGCAGATTCTTTACCAGGTCCTGTGTCAGCTGAGGCAGGCTTTGCGATGTGGCAAAACCAAAATTATACAGGTCAAGGAACATATTGGGAATGATCATCGGTATAAACTGCGACTGTTCATTCCACCTCCAGGCATCATTGGTAACATCGATGAATTCATCAGGAACGCTTTCAAAAAACAATTCGGAATAAAACGGCATATGCTCGCTTACACTCTCCGCCGATAACTTAAAACGGCTGGGCGTTAAAAGCCCCACCCCATCAATAAAAGGCTGACTGCGTAAATCGGCAAGTTCAGCAGTGGAAAGTGTAGTAGCCCCCAGCGTTTGATTGTTCACAACCTTGTTAATGACAAGAAAGTTGGCAATACTATCCTGGTTGCTCTTGCCATATAACAGGCTGTTATAATTTACCTGTAACTGAACAGCACCAAGAATAAGCAGCAGTGCCACAGACAATCCCGCCGCTGCCATTACAAAGCGGCTTCTGCCCGCACCGCCTTTTATTAGCTTATGTAATAATTTGTGTAACATTTGTTCCTCCTGTTGCACTAAAAATTAAAAGATCCATTAACTGCTACCTGCCGCGTCTTCATCAACAATCAACTAACCTTCTCTCTCCTCTACAACCCCAGGTACCGTGTATAAGCAAAGTAATCATCTTCATCGAGATCGGTAAGCAGGAAACCTGCTTTCCTGAGCGTGCACTCTTCGGCAATCAGCGCCGCAGCCTTGCGGGTATTCTCTTCATCAAGATGACTGAAAGGCTCGTCCATAATAAGCCATTGAAAAGGTTGTATGAGTGCCCTTATAATGGCAATACGCTGCTGTTCGCCATAGCTGCAAAGACCTGCACGCTGGTCAAGAATATGAGATACCTGCAGCCTGGCAGCCATTTCATCTATCTTCTCAACCGCATACCGCGGATGAACAGGTAATATCCTGTTGAGCTCAATGTTCTCCCTAGCCGTAAGATTGGAAAACAACCGCATATCCTGGAATATGACACTGATAGAAGACTGCCGCATGACAGCAAGTTCCGCCGCCGGACAACTGGTAAGATCCTTGCCATTCCATTGCACCTTCCCCGAGTAATCGTGCCGTAGCTTATACAGGATATGAACAAGAGTTGTTTTACCCGTGCCGCTGGGCGCCTTTATCTTCACCCATTGCCCCGGCTCAAACACCAGCTCTTTATTCCAGATCTCCGATTCCCGCTGTTGCATCTTATCACGCAGCGGCGTGGGTATTACTTTACTTAATATTATTTGCATAACCCGTATAACATAAAGCTGAAAGTAAAAAAGCCCCGAAGAACGGGGCTATATTATCTTGTCTTATTTATTTGGCTGTTCCAACAAAGGCGGTGCAACAACATCCCCGGCTGGTAAACTGTCCAGCGTTACTTCCTCATCAAGGATCGCATTCCTGCTCTTGCGCTCAGTTTCTGCGGCAGCAACAGCTTTCTGCACAAACTTGATGATCGAAGCCAGACTGTTCTCTTTATCATTACCTGTGCGCAATTCAAAAGAGCTGCCTATTTTCTTACCATCGAACTTACGTTCACTAACAGCAATAAAATCTTTAAAAGTAGCCTGAGCCTCTGCTTTCAGAGCAGCATAACTGGAATCAGCCGGAATGCCTGCTATGATCTTCGAAAAATCGAAATATACAGCAGATGCCTTGCCTTTGATTTTGTTCTTTATTTCATCGGAAATAGCAGCTTTGCCGGCACCTGCTTTATACTGCTGCAGAACCACCGAATCACTGGCAAAATACAGGTCCTTTTCATCAAGAGTAACAGGATAACCTCCTGTAGCCATGGCAGGTACATACTGGTTGCCCTGCTGTACCAGGATGCCTTTTGCTGCCAGCGCATTGGTTACTTTGGTATAGGCCGCTTTATCGCCCATCTTGGCATTGACGATCATTTTGAAAACAGGCTGCTTTGTCTTGTACTGCGGTAAAAATGCATTTGGCTTTTCCTCAATCGCGAAGTCAGAAGCAATAAAGGTGAATTCACCTTTGAAAGCCTTAATAATATCTTCAAGCGAAAAACCCATAGAAGCCAGGTACTGATTGGCAATAGCTTCAACACCCATGTATTTGACAATATCGACCAGGATGCCTGGCTGGAACGACATGGAAATAAAACCATCTATATTGTTCGAAGGGAATTTCTCCAATGCCTTGATATCAACTTCAGGCATGTCATATTTCTTGACAATATCCGAAAGCGCTTTACCCATATAGGTAGCAGACTCACCGGTTATTTTACCATCTTCAAAATTGAGGGTAGCTGCAGAATAACAATCCTTGAACAGATCAGCAGCTTTGGTAAGACCAATCATAGGTATAGCAGCCAGTGAAGCCGTAGAATTAGACCATACCAGCGCATCAGACTTTTTGCCCGCCAGCTCCCTGAACTCGGGAATACCGGCAACCGATTCGGCTTCTTTCTGGCTGAACGCAGCAGTGATCTGGGCTTCAGCATTATTCACAGTACCATTGTTGCTGTATTTTTCACCAACAGCACCGGCTACTACAATCACATCACTATTCCATCCTATGGAAAAACCACCCTTGATATTGGCATACGAATAGCCCGAACCTTCTTTGATCTCTGCATCAGGAGCCTGCTTCTTCAGGTAAGCCTGGAACTTCGACTTATCATCCATAGCAGCAACAGCACCAAAAATAGCATTGCTGCCGGTGATCATCGCACCTTTGCTTTGCATATACACATAGATCTCAGACTGCCACTTGACACCCGCATTTTTAAAATCATCCCATTTAGCCAGCTCAGAAGCAGAAGATTTACTCTCAGCGATCGCCTTTTTAAACAGCGAGTCTATACTGATCTTACTTTTCTCCAGCTTTTCCTGGAGGTTTTTCACATTTGCCGCAAATACAAAAGAAACATCTTTAGGGATGTATTTCGTCTGCGTTGGTACCGGCTTTTTACATGCTGCAAATACAAGCATAACAGCCGCTGCCGTAAGTAGTAGGGTGTTTCTTAATGATTTCATCTGTTGGAAAGTTATTAGGACGAATATATTACATATGATGGAGAGCACTATAAATAATTTCATGAATGGCAGGACGCACATTCAGCTGCCCCAGTTTGCCATTGGAACCACCCTCAGGACATACCCTGTTCGACAGGAAAATATACAGCAGATGCTCCTGCGGATCAGCCCATACACAAGTGCCTGTAAAGCCCGTGTGGCCGAAGGTTGACGGAGAAGCACTGAGCGTTGGATAAGGCTCCTTACGCGACGCATTGTCCTTTTCAGGTTTATCAAAGCCCAATCCCCTCCTGCTGCTGTCACTGTGATAAGCGGTAAACAGGCCTATCGTTTCTTTCTTCAGCAAGCGCTTGCCATTCAACTCCCCACCGTTCAGCAGCATAAGGTAAAGTTTGGCCAGGTCACCGGCATTACTGAATAACCCCGCATGTCCCGCAACTCCCCCAAACATCGCAGCGCCGGGATCATGAACATGCCCCCTCAGCAGCTGCAGCCTGAAATATTTTTCCTTTTCAGTAGGCGCAATGGCAGCTATGTTCATATGTTCCAATGGCTTGAAAGTGGTAGTCGCCATTTGCAACGGCTCATAAAAATGAATACGGGCATATTCATCTAACGGCAGCCCCGATACCTGCTCTACTATTTTACCCAGGAAAATGAAATCGTTATCACTGTACACATACTTGCCCGGTGTTCCCAGCTTGCTTTGCAAGATACGCTGATACAGTGTATCGCGCCAGCTGTTGCGCATATACATATGATCCGCAACCTCAACAGAATGCGAAGCATCGGCCCTGGAAGTATAAAAGCCCGGCTTGGGTTTGCCCGTAGCCGTATCTATGGTCTCCCTGTAAAAAGGGATCCACGATACCAGCCCCGCCTGGTGCAGCAAAACATCCTCCAGCGTTAATCCGGCCTTATCAGAACCCCTGGTCCAGGAAAGATAATCACCCAGCTTCTTTTTTAAATCGATCTTCCCCTCTTCATATAATTTCATGATGCTCACAGTAGTAGCAGAGATCTTGGTCACAGAGGCCAGATCATATACCGTTGCCGTGGTTACAGGTTCCGCACCATCATAGTTCATATGACCATAAGCCTTGTTGAATACAACCTTACCGTCTTTCGCAACCAGCACTACGCATCCCGGAGTTGCCCCTTTGGCAATGGCCTCCGCAGCAACAGCATCAATTTTATTTAATGTCCGCACATCTATAACCGAAGGCAAACCAGTTGTTGCATTACCCGCTGCCGGCCCGCTTCCCGTAGCTGCAACTGCTTCCCCGCTTCCAATAATGCCGGCACCATAACTAAGCCCCTCACATACCGTAACAGGTAAAGTGCCACGCGCCGGAAGTGTGCCACGCAGCAACGCCGTAGCAGTTTCGTGCATCAGGCTGTCGTCTTCATAACAGGCAACCAGGTTCCCGGCGCTGCAGTTATTTCTAATAGCATATGGATTACCAAATACAAAATGAATGGTATGCTCCTGCATTTGCAGTTGCTGTAGCAAGCCCGCCGCAACAGCGCTGATCCCAAAATTATTCGCAGGATACTTTGTATACTGATGCACACCTACAATAACAGCATCATAACCAACCTTCACCTTCTCCAGTATCGCAGTAGCCGCAGCAGCATCCGCTTTATATCCCAGGAAGAAACAATCAGCCTGGTATACCTGCTGTAAACGACTCGCAAAAGCATTGGCTTTTTCTATTCCTATCCCAACGAAGGCCGTCTTCTTGCCCGTAGCCAGCGGCAGCAGGCTTTTATTATTATTGCGTAACAGCGTAATTGCGTTTTCATATACCTCCTTCTTCAATGCAGGCACGGCAGCATTCAAACGCGCTGTGATATTATTGGTTTCAATAGCCTTCAGTGTATCGAGGCCAAGGTTATACTTTGCCAGCAACACCTTACGTACCTTCTCATTCAAAGCAGCCTTACTCAAACGCCCCCTGCGAATGGCCTTTTTCACCTTCTTGATAGTCCCGCCAACATCACTCGGTAAGCATAACATATCATTCCCCGCTATCAGCGATTGCACAGAAGCCTCACCCGAAGGAAAATACTTGGCTACCCCCTGCATCTCGATGGCATCGGTAAATGTAATACCCTTAAACTGCAACTCATTACGCAGTAAACCAGTAACATTCTTTTCAGAAAGAGAAGTGGCACGATTAGGCGTATTATCGATGGAAGGAATATAAAGATGCGCAACCATCATACTTCCCACACCTTCGCTGATAAGCCGGCGAAAAGGATAAAGCTCCAGCGAGTCTAGCTGCGCACGCGATTTGTTGATAACAGGAAGATCCAGGTGCGAGTCCACTGCCACATCGCCATGGCCGGGAAAATGTTTACCGCAGGCCATAATGCCACCATCCTGCATCCCCTTGGTGATCTGTGTCCCAAACAAGGCAACCTTGTATTTGTCTTCTCCAAATGAACGGAAATTGATCACCGGGTTATTGGGGTTATTATTAATATCCACTACCGGCGCATAGTTAACCTGGATGCCCGCCAGCTTGCACTGCCCGGCAATAGCCTTTCCCACCCGGTAAACAAGGTCCGGGTTCTGCATGGCCCCAAGGGTAAGCTGGTCGGGAAACTTGACAATACTATCGAAACGCATACCTACCCCCGTTTCGCCGTCAATACAAACCATCAGCGGAACCGGCGCCAACGCCTGTAACCTGTTAACCACCTCAGCCTGCTTTACAGGATTACCCTGGAAAAGACAAAGTGCACCAATATTGTATTTCTTGATCTCTGTAGCTATACGATCGTCATAAAAAGCCACAGAATTAGGACCATTACGGGTAGAAACCCGGAGAACCATCAACTGGGCGATCTTTTCACTCCTCGACAGGGTTTTAAAAGTGCTGTCTACCCAACGCGTGGCAGCCGGCGACGCCTGTAAAAATTGCTGGCTGTAACCCCGAATAGCAGAAAAGACCAGTAAAGGCAAAACGAGATATTTCATGACGACAAAGTTTGATAGCTTAAAAGCAAGATAAGAGAAATTTTTCCCACATTTGCGGCTTTCTGCGGCAATTGAAACAAAAAAGTAGAAATCGAAACAAAAAACCGCTATAACCAGCTACCACCTATCATTCTACCATCTGTCATCTATTCCCTATTTTTACAAGTTCAAAAACCGAGAGATCCAGTGCCAGATATTATACAGTTATTACCAGACAACATAGCAAACCAGATAGCAGCGGGAGAAGTGATACAGCGGCCGGCAAGTGCGGTCAAGGAACTATTGGAAAATGCAGTTGACGCGGGCGCTACCGAAATAAAACTCATCATCAGCGACGCCGGAAAGCAGCTGGTACAGGTTATAGATAATGGGAAAGGCATGAGCGAAACAGATGCCCGCATGTGTTTCGAAAGACACGCCACCAGCAAGATCCGCCAGATCGACGACCTCTTTCATGTAAAAACAATGGGCTTCCGAGGCGAAGCCCTGGCCTCCGTAGCCGCCGTAGCACAGGTAGAATTGAAATCTCGCAGGGCCGGAGATGAACTGGGCACTTTCATCGAAGTGGAAAACAGCGCCGTGATAAAACAGGAACCCTGTGCCTGCCCCGTAGGCACCAGCATATGTATGAAGAACCTCTTCTTCAACGTTCCCGCCCGCCGTAATTTCCTCAAAAGCAATGCCGCCGAAATGCGCCATATCACCGACGAATTCATTCGTGTCGCAATGGCATTTCCGCAGATCTTTTTCTCTCTTACCAACAACGGCCAGCAACAGTTCCACCTCGAAGCAGGCAGCCTCAAACAACGTGTGGTACAGATCCTGGGCAGCCAGTATGCCTCCCGGCTCGTACAGGTGAAAGAAGAAATGGATTATATGAACGTAGCAGGTTTCGTAGGAAAACCCGATACCGCACGTAAAACAAGAGGAGAACAATACTTCTTCGTCAATAACAGGTTCATCAGGAGCGCCTACCTCAACCACGCCGTGATGAATGCCTTCCAGGAAATGATCCCAAAAGATAGCTTCCCCCTCTACGCCCTGTTTATAGAACTGGATCCCACCCAGGTGGATATCAACGTCCACCCCACCAAACAGGAGATCAAGTTCGAAGACGAAAAGATCGTTTACGCCTTTGTTCAGGCCGCAGTAAAACATGCCCTCGCGCAATTCAGCGTGGCACCTTCGCTCGACTTTACGCTCAATGCCGATATACAACAGCTCGATGCGCTCAACAAACCCTTTACAGAAGATAAACAACAATCTGCTTCAGGCTCCGATCTCTATAAAACTTTTACACAAAAAAACCAGGCACACGCTATTGAAGGCTCTTCAAAAAAGAGTGAGCTGAAAAACTGGCAGGACTTTTTCACCCCTGCCGCCGAAATAGGAACACCCCCCGCCAGCGATCTTTCCATCGACCCCATAGGCGACCTGCCCGGCCTGTCACAACTAAAGGCAGGCGTCTACGATATTACAGCAACCCCGCAGGTGGTAGAAGGACTGTACTCACTGGAAGCAGCCGGTACGCGGCAGGTGATCGAAAACAGCCCGCTCCTGCAGTTACATTATACTTATATCCTGGTACCCATGAGCAGCGGTTTTCTGGTGGTGCACCAGCAACTGGCACATGAACGTATTTTATACGAACGCTACTCACAGGCAGCCCACTCCAACCATATGGCCTCGCAGCAAAGCCTGTTCCCCGCAACGCTGGAACTCGCCCCCTCCGACGCAATATTGTTACAGGACCTTTTACCCGAGTTGCGCGCAATAGGTTACCACATCGAGCCTTTCGGAAAAGATGCCTTCATTATCCAGGGCACCCCCGCCGATATCACACAAGGCAACGAAAAACATTCCATTGAACTATTGATAGAACAGTTTAAACACTTCAGCAGCGATATCAAATTCAGCAAACGGGAAAAACTGGTGCGCTGTATGGCCCGCCAACAGGCTATTAAAACCGGCCAAACGCTCACCCAGCACGAAATGTCAACACTGGTGAATGAACTGTTATCCTGTAGTACGCCCAACGTTACCCCAACAGGCAGCCCCACTTACATAGAATTCAAGGAAGACTACCTCGACAGAATGTTTGGCCGGTAAATGCCCTAAGCCAGGCATCCGCTTTATTTGTCACTCTTCTGTTTCGGTATCTTACGGCAGTCGAACGGCTTGAAAACAAGCGAAAAACTGGCAGTATCGCTCAAATACATCCGCCCCGAAACAGGATCCACACTATAATTCTGCTGAAGCAGGTTACCGTCCGCGCTCATCTTGAATACTACAGGCAATGTATCTTGTTTCCCCTCCTGGATATAACTCCATACCGTTGTAACAGTGCTGTCCTGTACAGTCCCCTTGAGCGTACCGCGACGGGTATCTTTTTCATAGATCATCTCAACAAGCTCCCCGTCAACTTTACCATCACGCATAACCAGGTGAACAGTAAAAGTATCCTGTTCCGTCTTTCCGGAAAACCGTTGAAAACAAACAGACATCGAATCATTACGCAGATCAGTACGCGAAGTAGAAGCAGAATCATTGATGACGCGCTGGTTGGGATTGTTACCACAGGAGATCAGGGTAATAAGTGCAGTTCCAACCAGCATTAAGGATAAGGTTATGTTTTTCATGGCTTTGTTTTCCACAAAAGATACAAGAAACATACCCGAAATAAGAGAAGATGTAACCTGAATAAGGGGTTTTTACGGGTAACCGTCCACAAACGCCCCGGCACTCATTCAGTGTTTAAACTTGAAAAACCCGGATGAATAACCGCTCCTGCATGTCATCACATGTACAGCCTGCCACCCCACCAGGTACCATCCGCCACCTCAAAAGCAGATCAAAGCCGCACTAAAGCCGCTCTAAAGCCGTCTATAAGCCGCTTTAATTTTCCATTCTCCGCACACAAACAGCTTAAGGCAACGGTTTCAAAGTAGGTTTCGGCCTGTTAAATAGCTTCTTATTGGCCCAGTGTGTCAGCAACGCTGTTCCTGTGCCTACTGCTGCGCCGGCAAGAACATCGGAAGGATAATGAGCCCCCAGATACATACGCGAATAACCAATACTTGCCGCATAAGCAAAAGCAGGTACTGTTATATACCATTTTTTAAATTCAAGGGATGTGCTCACAGCCAGCGAAAAAGCGGCCGAAGTATGGCCGGAAGGAAGTGACTTACGATCGTTACCAGGTTTATACGCATGTATTACCCCATCCCACGTGGCAGATGGCCTGTCGCGCATAGCCGAACGTTTCAGTAATTCGGTCACCAGCGCATTGGCAAGAACGGCTTCACCAATATGTAACCCCTTCTTTAACAGCTCCCTGTCACCGCTCACACCACCGGCGATCATAATACCGATAGGAACAGCGCCACTAACTTTAAAAATGGAGTTCGTAGTCGTTTTCCAGTAACCCGAAAAATTACCACTGGGATTGATTGACTTCAGGATATTGACATCCACATTCTGGGCACACGCACAATTTGCGGTCCATAGCAGGATTGGTAATAAATAGTACTTCAGCATTGCCAGTAAGAAACGATTTATTTGACGTTTTCTTTTGCGCCAAAACTTAGAAAAAACTTAAAATATCAGCTATCGTTCTTATTCTTCTTCAATTGGGGCCTATACCTGTTCCACACACATCTGTTCAGCAAAATAGTCTTTTGGAAAGTTAAGGCTTTTTTCCTTTTTACGGCCTTACCATTTGTCGATAACCCCGCCTAAAAATGCCTCCACCTCCCTCCTGATATCGGAAACGGATGCCTTATGATTATTAACCATAACAGAAAATGCCAATACTTTCCCTTTCTGCGTAAGCAGGTAACCGCTCAGGGAAACATTATTGCTGAGCGTACCGGTCTTCGCATAAATACGGCCGGCATATTGTTTATAATAACCGCTTAAAGTACCCTGCCCGCCTGTTTCCAGGATCCCGGTAATACGCTGCCAGCTGAAATCCTGCTTCATCTTATGCAGTAACCAGGTAAAGTCCTGCGGGGAAATAAGATTATAACGGCTTAACCCGCTGCCATCAACCCAACGCGGAGCCTGCGGCATGCCGGCATAGTCTGTAGAAAGCAAACTGTCGATAACAGCCGCTTCATTTAACTGCCGCAACAAACTATTACTCACAAGAAGCAGGGATTGTTCTGCGAGAAAGTTGTCACTCCTGTGCATCATAATACGCAACACACTATCTACAGGCTGCGAGTAAATAACATGCTGCAACGCTCCCTGTGGCGCTGCACTGCCCTCACTTATCATAAGCCCTAATGTATCACGTAATAGTTGTACCGAAACAGGCAACGCGGTCATAAAAGGAATATCGATGCTCAAGGTTTTCTTCGCCGCTGCCAACGTAGAATGCTTCACAGGAGAAGGCCTCCGGTAAAAACGGTTACTGTTCCTGTCACGGCCATAAGTATCATCATCCGCGCCAACATCATCCCCTTCATGGGTCAATGAAAATCCCGAAGGCTGCATCGAAAAAGACGCAGCTGTTTTGCGTATCCGCACCACATTACCATAAATAGGAAAAGCACTGCGCTCAGCCATATAGTAATCCTCATAATCACTCCACGCCCATCCATTCCCCCACGAAGTAGTACGCCAGTTGTCTCCAAACACAACAAACGATGCCAACTTGTTCCTTTTAAGAAATGCAGCAACAGGCTGGTAAGAAAAATCAGGATGCAGGAAACTGGGATCTCCCGTAGGTAGAATACACATCGTTTTCAAACGCCCCGCTGCAACTCCTTCATCTGCCCTTCTGGTATTGCTGTCAGCCGCCATGGCATATTGCGCCAATGGCTGCCCGCCCGAAGATGGTGCAGTACGCGTTGCCACCATATCAGCAGGCGCCTCAAAATAACGAAGCCCTTCAATGCTGTCACCAAGATGTTTCATAGCAGCATAACACGTCAGGAGCTTGGTATTACTGGCAGGAATAAAGTATTTATCGCCCTGGTAGCTATATAACGACTGCCCTGAATTAACATCGGTGATACTGATGCCAACATGCGCCGTTGCAACCTCCGAACGCTGTAATAAAGTTTTATTGGCCAGGGCCGCTATCTGCTTACTGGTGCCGCAGGCAGAAAACACAAGCATGCTTGATGCAATCAAGAAACACGCAACCCGCCAGCTAAACGTCCCATGCCGTCTGAAACGGATCTCCCCAAAGGAAAATATATGCCGGCAGAATAACATACGCTGCCGGTACATAAAATGTAGCCGGGAAGCGGATCCTTTATTGCTCATAAGACAGATTTTTACTTGGCTTTAGCCGGCCTAATGTCTTTCCATAGCCCGCATCCAGCGCTCAGGAATCTCATTGGCAGCCGCCAGCAGGTAATCCCTGTGACTGCACGCCATATAATTCCCTTCAGGCATTTGCATCCACCAGCGGCCGGTACGTTTGCTTTGCAGGAAAGTGGCTTCTATCTCGGCAAAAGCCATTTTATATTCATTGAATTCGTCAGTACGGTCAAGACTAGCTTCCTGCTTTCCCCTGTGAATACCATCCATCAGGTACCAGAGCATATGGCTGATCTGGCGCGCAGTCATATCCTGCACATCCCTTTTAGGAACAAAACCATAAATACCGATCGTATTTACATTCGGGCTCATACCCGCATACTGCATCAGCGTACAGGCCTCTTCACCATTAAACCCGTTGGGCGTAAGGTTGTTCGAAGGCGCATGGCTGTGCTGGATAGCAGCAATATCAAAACTAAACAGGTTGGCATTGCGGATCACAGGCTCCATTTCATCGATCTGCTCTTTCACCCTGCCAACACGATAACAGTCAAACCTAAGCCGGTCAATAGTTTCAAGCATAGCAGGATGAACAAGATAACTCTGGAAACCAATATGATTATAATGACGAACGTAGTTGGGCTCACTGGTAAGCAAACTTAACAGAAAGTTTTCAACAGGCACCCTGCTGTCCATATCCATATCGATACGGGCATCCACACAAGTCATTTCAATGATCTGTTCAGCAGAAGCATAAACATCGTATTGGGCTCGGGTGAGGTCATGCGAACCACCCAGTATCACCACCCTTTTACCCAGCCCGGCAAGTTCAGCAACTACGGTGCGAACTGCAGCATAAGTATCGGCCATGGTTGCACCTGTTTTAATGTTGCCAACATCGGCCACCTTTACATCATCGTGCCAGTGGTAAAGACCATAAAACTGCTTGCGAACCAGGTCAGGCGCATTCGAACGCGAATGGCCGGGACCTTCGCCACGGGCTTCACCACAACCTACCAGCACAATATCAGCCTCATCCAGGTCAGGAAAAAACTCCTCGTAAACCGCTATATGTTTACCAAGCTGGGTATCCCGGTAACCTTCGTCATTTGAAAGATCATAAGTATTTACGGGCTCCAGGAAATCAATAATGGAATCTATAGAAAAAGAAGGCATATATAAAGGATGTACTTGTTTGCGGCAAACTTACTAAAGTAGAAGTGGAATTTACAATTTACATTAACAATCCCGCTTGAATATCGAGGGGTTTCATCCCTTAAATTTGTTAAATGCGTTTCCTGGAACATACAATTTTGAGCAGCATGCTGCTGCTGCTGATCCCATTTGCCCTCAGGGCACAGGAGCCTTTCAACATACACGTTTCCGCCTCCGAGATCTTCAGGAACGATGTGCTGCAGGTAGAATATACCATCGATAACGGCCAGGCCATCTCCCATTTCGAAGCGCCGGTATTCCGCAACTGGGCCATACGGTCGGGCCCCATGGTAACAAAATCACACACCATCGTCAATGGCCAGTCAAGTGAGAAAACCAGCTA
Organism: Filimonas effusa; assembly: GCF_004118675.1. Taxonomy (NCBI): domain Bacteria; kingdom Pseudomonadati; phylum Bacteroidota; class Chitinophagia; order Chitinophagales; family Chitinophagaceae; genus Filimonas; species Filimonas effusa. The sequence continues at coordinate 328,432 of NZ_SDHZ01000003.1, forward strand.
TATGTACTCGCTAGCCCCCGAAAAAACCGGCACCCTCGAAATTCCCTCCACCACAGTTGTCAATGGCGGAAAAAAACTTTCCTGCAAAGCCGTACAAATAAAAATACTCAACAAGGATAATCCATCACCCGTACATAGCCCGCCACCGCCGTCATCACAACTGCAATCGCTTTTCGGGGAAGAAGTGAAAGACGACGTCTTTGCACAGGCGCCGGTACTGCGGCGCGGCGACAATCCCGCTGCCGTTATCCGCAATAATTGCTTCATCAGGGTAAACAGCAGCAAAAAACGAATTTATGTAGGCGAACCCGTTATGGTAACCTACAGGCTCTACACAGCCTTACCCAGCAATCCCATAAGCGGAGAACCACCCTATTTCAACGGCTGCAGCGTAAGCGAAATACCTTTTGAACAGGCATTCGAAACAGAAAAGATAGACGGCAAAACATTCAGGGTCGCCACTATACGTAAAGTGCAGCTGATACCGCTGGAAGCAGGTACATTAAGCCTCGGCAGGCAAACCATACAAAACGAAGTCACCTTCCGCATCGCCGACGAACAATACCGCCGGCAACCTTATAAATTAATGCTGAAGAATGCCCCCGCCAGTATCGAAGTATCAGCCTTACCCACCCCGGCCCCGGCTTTGTTTTCAGGCGTCGTAGGCAGCTTTACCATCACCGCACGGGCAGAAAAAACATCCGTTCCTGCACAGGAAAATAACAGCCTGGTAATATCCGTAAAAGGTAAAGGCAACCTGGAACGCATTATCGATGCACCTAAAGTAAGCTGGCCGGCAGGACTGGAACATTACGACGCAAACAGCAGGGAAGATATCAATAAAGAAGTCTTTCCGTTCGAAGGCTATCGCACCTTCGAAATCCCCTTCATAGGCAGTAAACAAGGCAACGCAAATATCAATCCCATTGAATTCTGCTACTTTGACCCGGAACAACAAACCTACCAGACAATACGCTCCGAAAGCATCCCGTTAACCTTTACCAAAGCCGCGAAATACGATTACCGGAACGACCCGGCTTTTCGCGAAGACCGGACCACCCGCCAGTATATATGGATAGTTCCTGCCCTGGCATTACTCGTAACCAGTATCCTGTACATTAACTCTAGACAGGAGAAACAGAAAAAAGAAAAAGCAGCCATAGCAGCCGCAGCAACACCAGTGGTTGTAGCTAAAACAGATTTCAACGCAGCTGTAGAACTACTGGTGCATGTTGAAGATCAGCGAACATTCTTTAATAAATGTAAAACGATCCTGCACGATGCCATGGCCGAAGCCGCTCATTCACCGGCAACATGCAGCAGAGAACAGCTATTAAAAATGATCTCGGAAACCGAAACCGGCGATAGTGATCAGCTTACAGAACAATGCCGGGAATTCTTCACCATATGCGATCACGCACTGTATACCCCCACCGATGAAGCCCCTCCAAAAGAGCAGGTACTGGTAACACTCCAACAACTGATCTACAGGTTGTGCTAGCATTACTGCTATAATCACGCTGTTGAAGAAAGAATAGCAAAACAAAAGCTTTACAGCCAAACAAAATCGCCGGCAATGCAGCGCTGTTAGTTCATTGGCGTATCGGTAAACTTATACCCCACCCCTCTTACCGAATGAAAATAACGGGGGCTGCGGCTATCCTGCTCAAAGTATTTCCGGAAATTAAGAATGAAATTATCGATCGTCCTGGTAGTCGGGTATACATTATAACCCCATACCACCTGCAATATCTTCTCCCGGGTAACAACATCATTTTTATTCTCTATAAGCAGCTTAAGCAACATAGCCTCCTTCTTGCTAAGCTGTACAGGCTGCTCATTCCACGTAACAGCCTCCTGTGCATTAAAGTCAATGCGGTTGCCGCCAAACTCATAATGTTCACCTACGGTTTCCTTATCCTGCATCTTTTTGTTCTTGCGGATAAGAATATCAACACGGAGTAAAAGCTCTTCAAGGTTAAAAGGTTTGGTAAGATAATCGTCCGCTCCCTTTTTTAACCCCAGCACCCTGTCCGATCCGCTGCTTTTAGCACTGAGAATAAGAATAGGCACATCTATATGTTGTATACGGATGCCCTCCGTTACGCCTATGCCATCCAGTTCAGGCAACATAATATCCAGTATCACCAGGTCGAAATACTCTGCCTGTATGGCTTTCAGCGCCTCCGTACCGTTAAAGGCCGAAGTCACGGAATAGCCCTCTATTTCAAGATTCAGCTTTAACGCTTCATGCAGGTTCTCTTCATCTTCTACCAGTAATATATTGCCTTTACCTTCTGTGCTCATAGTTTATACTGATTGTAATATGACGGTAAATATGCTGCCATGCGGCTTATTATCTTTGATGGTAATAGTGCCCTTATGGTCGGCAGTTATCTTTTTACAAAGGTACAGCCCAAGCCCCGTTCCTTTGGTAGTACGGGTACTTTCACTCCCAATACGATAGAATTTCTCGAATACAAGCTTCTTTTCTTCATCAGGAATACCAGCCCCGCCATCAGCGATCTCTATCTTCACATGTTTGTGCTGGGCACTCACAAAAACAGATACCGGCTCATCCTTCGCAGAATATTTTAAAGCATTTTCAATAAGATTACTTATAAGCAATTGCAACAACAAACTTTCCCCCTCTACAAATAATTCGGGCTGAATACTCGTATTGATACGGCGCTGGGAATAACGAACCGAAAATTCATCTGCACTGTGCTGCACCAGGGAGCTGATATCAAGCTCCTGCCGGCTGATGGAATAAGCCCCGGTCTCAAGCTGTGCAGTAACAAGAATGTTGTTGCAAAGCTCATTTAACCGCACCGCCTCCTGTAAGGTATTCTGTAGCAGCCGCTGCTGCTGCGATTCATCGAGCTTGCGCTTCAGCATTGTCTCAAGGTTCAGCCGCGCCACGGCAATAGGCGTCTTAAGCTCATGCGTCACCGCCATCATAAAATTCTGCTGCTGGTGCGAAGTGATGATCTGCCTGCGAACTGCACGATAAACAAATACAGCGCCTAACAGCATAAGCAACAGCAAAGTGCTTCCTTCTCCAATATACTGGATCGATTTCATGCGGTGCGCCTTGTCTATCTCCACCACCTTGTCGTAATAGCCCGGATCATCTCTTTTAAGCTCGCCAACCCTGAATACATACATCTGCCTGTTCTGTGTTTCCAGCGTAATAAACCAAAACACAAATGCAGCCATAATATAGAGAAGCAACACCCAGTAAGAAAGGGTGATGAAAAACAGGTATCGCTTTTTAAAAAATTGGGGGACCTTCATAACTACTGCAGGTTATACATCTTCAGCAACTTCAGCAATACCCCGTTAGTCCATCCAAAACCGTCCTGGGCCTCATATTCACCACCGCCCGCTTCGAGATTGGTATCAACTACATTGTATTTCTCCATGAGTTTACCGGTCGACTTATACACTTTAATATTCAGTTCGGCCCAGCGCGTTGCTACCGTACGGGCAAGCTCCTTTTTGTTATAGTTGTTTAACCCTTCTATAGCCATCCACTGAAGAGGCGCCCAGCCATTGGGAGCATCCCATTGCTCCCCCGTATTCTTAAGCGTTGTCATAAGCCCGCCTGCCTTTAAAAAACTCTTCTCCAGGGTAGCAGCTACACGGTTGATATGTTCTTCAGGAGCAAGCTTAACAAAGAATGGTACAACACCCGCCAGCGTCATCTCTGCGCTCTGACGTTTGCGCCCGATATGATAATCAACATACCATCCCTGCGCAGAAGACCAGCAGTACTTCATAATAGCCTTTTTCCTTTTACCCGCCAGCTTGGAGTAATAAGCCGACTGAACAAGATCACCCGTTTCCTTATAAGCTTTCGAAAGTGTAAGCTCCATATGATAGATCAGGCAATTGAGATCAACCGGCACCAGCCTCGTCGTTTGAATAGTAGACAGGTGCTGACCATCAGCAAGCCAGCGGCTGCTGAAGTCCCATCCGCTTTCAGCTCCCGAACGCAGATCACGGTATAACTGGCGGATGTTCTTGCTCTTCGATGATAACGCAAGCGTAGAATCTTCAAAAAAAGACTCCTGCCTGGGTACATTATCCTGGTCGTAATACCTGTTGAGAACAGACCCGTCAGGCATAGTTACAGTATGCCCCCTGGCATCTGTTTTATCCATCCAGTAATTATATTCCCGCTGCAGCGTCATCTGGTATTGGGCATAAACCCTGTTACCATACTGCGCCGCCAGCAGATCAAGCATCATGGAGAAAAAAGGAGGTTGCGAACGGCTAAGGAAATAAGACCTGTTGCCATTAGGTATATGACCATACTGCTGCACCATAAACGCAAAATTGTTGATCATATTCTCGATCATAGCATACATGCCACTTTCCTGCAACCCCAGCATCGTAAAATAAGAATCCCAGTAATAGATCTCCCTGAACCTGCCGCCAGGCATAATATACGGATTAGGTAAGGGCAACAAAGAACTGCCATTTACCGCAACATCAGGCGCATGACTTAATACAGACCAGAGTTTGTTAATATGATTGGTCACCGGCTCCGATTTATCGGAAACATACCCTGAGGCAGGATTGGCAGGCTCAGAAAAATTATCGTCAACAAAACCTTTCAGCGAGTAACGGACAAGCGGGTTATTACGTAACGACTTATAACCACTCGCAATAGCCTTGGGATCCTTTTTGGGAACACAATCAACAAAAGTTTTTCCATCTTTAAACACCTTGCTCATCTGCACATCGGTAAGCAACGCACCATATAACCTGTCCGGCGGCTGAATACTGCCATACTGGGCCTGCACACAATAGAAACAGAAAAGAAGCGGGAATAGTAAAAACCTTTGCATACCAATAGTTTTTATCAGCTTAAAGAATACAACAAAGCAAATAACCTAAAGGTTAAATACGCTATTGCTTTTCAATACGTATGCCAGCGTTCAGCACGTTGAGCAAGGGGTCTTCGCGCATGATCTGCTTAAGGGTAAAAGTATAAGCGCCCTTTTTTAGCAGAGCCGGGGCCCTGGAGAAAGGCACTCTGTGCTCAAACACATCATCCATCCCTTCGCCAAGCCACCTGTCGGCAGCGGCAAGGTTAAACTCACGGGTAACGGTATAGGTGGAATCAGGCTCTTTAACCTGTATTTCCACCCAAATATTTTTATAACGATAGGCATCCGTATGCCGCAATACAAAGTAAAGCTGGTACGGATGAGAAGTATCTGTAATGTTAAAAGTAAAAGCCGGCTTGTGCGCACTCGTCCATTCGTGTTTGGGAAAAGAAGCAAGCTTCTCATACAGGTCGATAGTGGTACAGGCCTGTATTAAACAACATACGAAGGCCACTACGGTTATTCCTGCTATGAAACTCTTTCTCCTGCTACGTAACATACGAACGAATCTGTTATATCCGGTTATACAAATCTATAAAATATTCAGAACCTGCTCCTTCGCCTTTTCAAGCTCATCTTTCATGAGTACCACGGATTGCTGGATCTGTGCATCGTAAGCTTTCGAACCCGTGGTATTGATCTCACGGCCTATTTCCTGGAGAATAAAAGAAAGCTTCTTACCCTTGCTCTTATCCCTTTCTTTCAGGATGGTTTTGAAATAATCACAGTGATTGGTAAGACGAACCTGCTCCTCACTGATATCAATTTTCTCGATATAGTAGATCAACTCCTGCTCCAGCCTGTTGGGATCGTAATTCTCTTTCCCTACATGCTCTTCCATTACCTTAACCAGGCCTTCTTTGATCTTGGCGCGCCTGTTGGGCTCCAGCCTGGCAACAATAGCCTGCTGCGTTTCTATATTCGCAATACGCTGCAGCATATCGGCCTCGAGAATTTTACCTTCCTCTACACGGTGCGCCATAAGCTGACCAATAGCCTCTTTAAGAATAGCCTCAAATCGCGGCCAGTCTTCTTTATTGAGGATTTCATTGGTGGGAGCAATAACATCAGGCAACTTCAGCAAGGTGCTCAGGATATTGTCCATTTCAATATTCAGATCCTTGGCAAGCTGCGCCACAGGTTGATAATAAGCTTTTACCAGCTCAGTATTAATGGCAACCGGTTTTGCAGCCCCGTTTTGCTTGAGCGTTATGATACATTCCACACTACCTCTCTCCAGTTGCTCACTAAGGGTGGTGCGCACATCAAATTCAAACGGCTTCAATAAGGCCGGTAAAGTTAACCGCAGGTCAAACTGTTTCCCATTAAGAGACCTCAGTTCCACCAGGAAAGTCTTTTCTCCGATTGCCTGTTCTGCGCGTCCATAACCTGTCATTGAGTACAACATATGCAAATCTGTTAGTGCGTAAAAGTAGTTGAAATATAATCCAAAAAAAAACAGCGCCCAAAAGCGCTGCCTTTTATAAAGAAAACAGATAGAATAATGGGTCAGAGAAAAGTGATGCCCGTGCCATTCGGCTTACATTCCTCGTATTTGCGGAAATTAAAGGTATATAGCTTACCAGGACGGTGTGGTACATCATTTTCATATTCGCCGGTATCAACCAACAGGTCCATGGCGAAGAACTTTTTACGGAAATTCCTTCTGTCAAGCCGCGTCTCAAGCACAGCTTCATAAAGATTCTGCATCTCCCTCAGCGAAAACTTCTCCGGTAACAGGTTAAACCCAAGAGGATGCTCCTGTATCCGCTTCTGCAGCCACTTGTAACAATAGCTCACAAGATCTTTATGCCCAAACTCCGTGAACTGCAACTCCCGCACACTATGCCATTGCAGCAAACTGCCCGAAAGCTGCAGCTGCTGGTCTTTGCTGTTTATAAGCGCACAATAGGCAACAGTAAGCACCTTCCCCGCAGGACGCGGATGAATGAAAGTACGCAACTGCTCCACCCAGGCACTTTCAATTCCCGTATGCTGTTGTAATACGCGGCAGGCCACATCATCAAGCTCCTCTTCATCAGAAGCAAACTTGCCCGTTAAAGACCATTGATCGTTAGGCCGGTCCGGCTCATGCAATAACAGCACTTTCAGTTCATTGCCATCAAAAGAAAAGATGATACAATCAACAGTCATTGCAATTCGTGGGTAAGCTGTATCATACGCTGATACACTGGCAGGTTCCTTATTCATAACACTGGCAACACTTAACGCTTTAATCGAAGACAAATAATAACGAACCGAAAATACAACTATTTTTATCTTTACCGATCAACTACACAATATGTATTCCGAAGAACAGGTGAAACAACTTCAGCAACGAACGCGGGAACTGCTAAGCGATGGAGACGTAAACGAACAGAAGTTAGCACACCTGAGAGAAGTGTTACGATTCCACGAATATCGTTACTACGTCCTCAGCGAATCCCTCATTCCCGATGCCGACTATGATAAATTATATAAACAGCTAAAAGCAATAGAGTTAGCCCATCCTAACCTGATAACACCCGACTCGCCAACGCAACGCGTAGGCTCAAACCTTACCAAAACCTTCCCAACGGTTCAACACCTCGTACCCATGTTATCCCTGGAAAACTCCAGCAACGCCGAAGAACTGGCCGACTGGGACCGGAAAGCACAGGAATTAACAGGTTTGCAGGAAGTTGAATATTGCATAGAACCCAAATTCGATGGCGCAAGTATTTCTCTCCTCTATGAAAATGATATCCTCGTTCGCGGCGTAACACGCGGCGATGGTGTCGAAGGAGAAGAGATCACCACCAACATTAAACAGATCCGCTCCATACCATTATCAGCACCCTTTTCAAAATATGGCATCCAGCAGATCGAGATCCGTGGCGAGATCATCATGAGCAAGAAAGCCTTCGAAAACTTCAATGAACTACAGGCCGCACAAGGCTTGAGCCTGCTCGCCAATCCCCGTAATGCCGCAAGCGGAAGCCTCCGCATGAAAGATCCCAAAGATGTCGCTAAACGCAATCTCGACGCGTTTTTATACCATATAAGCTATTACGTAACAACAGATGGCCATACACTCGCCATCGACGGCCGCGAAGGCGACCATCCCATGCCCGAAAACGCTCCGCTCGGCACCCATTCCGGCTCTCTCGACCTGTTATGGGAATGCGGATTCCGCTCTCCAAAAGAAGAAAAGCAGGTCGTAACAGGCATCGCCGAAGTGATACGCCACGTTACCGACTACGAAGCATTACGCGATACCCTGCCCTACGAAATAGACGGCATGGTCATAAAGGTCAACAGCCTCGCCCTGCAAGATCAAATGGGCATGACAACACACCACCCACGCTGGGCAACAGCATATAAGTTCAAGGCACGACAGGCTACCACTCGCTTACGGGACGTAGAATTCCAGGTAGGAAGAACAGGCGCCGTTACTCCAGTTGCCAAGCTCGACCCGGTTTACCTGGCAGGTGTAACAGTAAGCAGCATCTCCGTACATAACGAAGAATATATCAGGGAAAAAGACCTGCGTAAAGGCGATACCGTGATAATAGAACGCGCCGGCGACGTGATCCCCCAGATCGTACAGTCCATCCCGGAAGGACGCGATGGCACAGAAGAAGAAATCGTCTTCCCCCGCCATTGCCCAGTTTGTGGCAGCGAGCTCTTTAAAACAGAAGGCGAAGCCGTATGGCGCTGCATCAATATAGAATGTAAAGCACAGGTGCTCGAACGCATGATCCACTTTGTAAGCAAAGATGCCATGGACATCAGAAGCCTCGGCGAAGCCAATATCCGCCGCTTTTATGAACTGGACCTGCTGAAAGATGTCCCCGGCATCTACGGACTCAACTTCTCCGCCATAGGCCAGCTCGAAGGCTATGGCAAACGATCGATAGAAAACCTCCAGGCCGCGATAGAAGCATCAAAACAACAACCCCTGTACCGCCTCATCTACGCCCTGGGCATCCGCTTTGTAGGCGAAACAACCGCCAAAACTCTCGCCAACGCAGTATCCAACCTCATGGAATTGAAGGATAAAACAGAAGATGAACTGCAGCAACTCGAAGATGTTGGAATAAAAGTGGCGAACAGTATTTACCAGTTTTTCCATAACGAACAGAATCTCGAACTGCTGAAACAGCTCGAAGACCTCGGACTAAACCTGCAGAATCACAAAAAACATAACGCAGGAACTGACGATACTCCGTTACACGGACAAACATTCCTGTTCACCGGCACCTTGTCCAAACTCAAGCGCAGTGAGGCTGAGGCCATGGTCGAAGCCAACGGAGGAAAGTTGTTAAGCGGCGTTAGCAGCAAGCTTAATTACCTGATAGTAGGAGAAGACGCAGGCAGCAAACTGGAGAAGGCGAAAAAGATCAATACAGTAAGAATTCTTACAGAAGATGATTTTATACAGCTTTTGGGCAAATAAAGGTTAGTTTTCGTATGCACAAAAAGCCGTTTATTTGCAGCGCAAACTATAAAACCAGGATATTCTAAATAACCAATTTTAAACCAATTTAATCATGAGTTACATAGCTGACATCCACGCGCGTCAGATCTTAGACAGCCGCGGCAATCCTACAGTAGAAGTTGACGTTTTAACTGAAAGCGGACACCTTGGCCGCGCAGCTGTACCCAGCGGCGCCTCTACAGGTATCCATGAAGCTGTAGAATTACGCGATGGCGACAAAAAAACTTACGTAGGTAAAGGCGTTTTAAAAGCAGTTGCCAACGTTAACGATATTATTGCTGAACAACTGATTGGCTGGTCTATCAACGACCAAACCGGTGTTGACGCCAAACTGCTCGAAATCGACGGCACTGAAAACAAAAGCAAACTGGGTGCAAACGCTACCCTGGCAGTATCTATGGCCGTAGCTAAAGCTGCAGCCCTCGAAAGCAGCCTGCCTTTATACCGCTACCTCGGTGGCGTTAACGCTACTGTTCTTCCTATGCCTTTGATGAACATCCTTAACGGTGGTGTTCACGCCGATAACAAAATCGACTACCAGGAATATATGATCGTTCCTGTAGGCGCCGAAAGCTTCAGCGAAGGCTTACGCTGGGGCGTTGAAATCTTCCATGAACTGAAATCTGTTCTGAAGAAAAAAGGCTACAGCACTAACGTAGGTGACGAAGGCGGCTTCGCTCCCGATATCCAAAGCAACGAAGAAGCGATCGAAACTGTATTACAGGCTATCGAATCTGCAGGATACAAAGTAGGCGAACAAATCGGTATCGCCCTCGACGCAGCCTCCAGCGAAATGTTCAAAGACGGCCAATACAAATTCTATAAAAGCTCCGGCAAGTCTATCAGCAGCGATGAAATGGTAGCTTACTGGCAGGAATGGGTGAACAAATACCCCATCGTTTCTATCGAAGACGGTATGGCGGAAGAAGATTGGGACGGCTGGAAAAAACTCACCGACGCTATCGGTCATAAAGTACAGCTCGTAGGTGATGACCTGTTCGTTACCAACACCAAAATCTTACAACGTGGTATCGATACCAATACCGCAAACAGCATCCTGGTAAAAGTAAACCAGATCGGTACCGTTACTGAAACAATCAACGCTGTTCAACTGGCACAAAGAAGCGGTTACACAACCATCATGAGCCACAGAAGCGGTGAAACGGAAGATACTACTATTGCCGACCTCGCTGTAGCATTAAACTGCGGCCAGATCAAAACCGGTTCTGCTTCCCGTACCGACCGTATGGCTAAGTACAACCAGCTGATCCGTATCGAAGAAGCTTTAGGCGAAAGCGCTATCTATCCTAAAGGCAAGATCAAATTCGGCAAATAGTTCCCTTTTTTGATTAAACGATCGGTATTACCTTTATCAAAAGATTGGTAATACCGGTCGTTTTTATTTTATATGAAGAAAGCAGCGAAAACAGTCTTATTTATCCTGAAGAACAAGTACCTCGTAAGCCTGGTGGCTTTTGTGATCCTGCTGCTGTTTTTCGACCGCAACGACGTCTTTACCCAAATGGAACGGAAAAAACAGTTGCGCGAATTGCAGTCAAGCAAACAATTCTACCAGGACGAAATCATACGTACGAAACAACAGCTCATAGATCTCCAGCAAAATCCCGCTGCACTCGAGAAATATGCCCGCGAAAACTTCTATATGAAGCGCGATAATGAAGATATTTTCCTCGTTGAACCGGCAGCTACCAGCAAAAAAAAGTAAATTCCGGCGCAATATCCTTTTCAGGGGTCCGTTATATTACCAGTGTTTTATTTAGCAGCAGAAGATATGCAGACATGTACAACTGATGACTTATTGCTTTATCTCTACGGCGATCTCTCCGTACCGGACAGGTTATTAACCGAAGAGATTCTGCAGGAGAACTGGGGATTGAGGGAAAAGCTGAATGTAATGCAGGAAGCTACCGATACACTGGATTCCGTAAAGATCAAATCCCCCTCCCAACGCAGTATCCAGGCGATACTCACCTACCTTTACGATCGTAACAGCTCAGCTATTCTAACAGAAACCGCGGCAGATTTAAAGTGAACCGGTAATTTCGTGTCTTCAGGAACATTATGACACGCAAAGAAAAGTACCAGTACGTAATCCATTATTTCCAGGAGCATACGCCCGACGCGGAAACAGAGCTTTTTTACGACAACCCTTATCAGTTGCTCGTAGCAGTGATCCTATCCGCACAATGCACCGATAAGCGCGTAAACATGACCACGCCGGCCCTGTTTGCCCAATACCCCAACCCTTACGACCTTGCCCAGGCTTCGTTCGAAGATGTATTTTATTACATCAAAAGCATCTCCTATCCCAACAACAAGGCAAAACACCTCATTGGCATGGCCAATATGCTCATCAACGACTTCAACGGCGAAGTCCCCATGACCGTCGATGAACTCATTAAACTGCCCGGCGTAGGCCGCAAAACAGCCAATGTGGTAACCTCGGTAATAGACGAACAACCCAACATGGCTGTAGACACACACGTTTTCCGGGTCTCCGCCCGCCTGGGCCTCACCACCACCGGGGCCAAAACCCCGCTGGCCGTAGAAAAAGAACTGGTAAAGAACATCCCCACCGAACTCATCCACAAAGCCCACCACTGGCTCATTTTACACGGCCGCTATACCTGCCTCGCCCGTACCCCAAAATGTTACGACTGCGGCTTGACAGAGGTCTGCAATTACTACCGTAAAAATATAAAACCAGCTAAAGCGAAATAAAACCAGGCTTGGCACATCAAACAGCCCCTGTCAACGGCTTTTGATGTGCCAGGTCTCGCAGCCAATAGAACAAATAGCACTTACTTCCCAGCCTTTATTTCTGCCAGCTTAACAATCGGGGCAAGGTCTTTCTTCGCCCGCACCTTAACACAGAAGCTGGTGCCTTCCGTATACTCCCTTGCCGCACTTAGTTCCTCATGAACTGCTGCCAGCTGTGTATCCTCCAATACCTTTTGTTTAGCTGCCTTGCCAAGTGTAAACCATACATTAAATCCGGTGCCGGCGAGCTGAATGTAAAAGAGATTCTTTTTGCCGCTTCTGCATTGCAGCGTCCATCCGCTCGAAGCACCGTAAAACTTCCATATACTGTCTGTAATGCCGCATTCCGCCATTACCTGTTCCAGTAATGTCGCATTCTTACCAAGCGCATGTAAAGCAAGTGCCAGATCGGGTTGTAATTTTTTGTCAGCAAAGACTAGCGTTTCTTCTTTCATAAGATTTCAATGGCAAGTAAAGAATAAGATTGCAGATCCGGGTAACCCCCGCAAGCAAATGTAGCAGTCAGTTTATCACAGGCAGAGCTCAGGCAATAAAAAAGGGATCAACAGAATTGATCCCTTTTTTACGTAAAGTCCCCTTCCGGGGAAATCCCTATCCCGGAATACGGGAAATATATTTTTCAATCTCTTTAATCTGGTTCAGCACCTCTTTAGTAGTTGGTTTGCAAGCCTTAGCCTTGCGGAAAAAGTCTTTCGCCGCCCTGAACTCCCTTTTATTCATAAAGATCTGGCACATGCTCAGGTAGGCAACCGCTTCACTTTCCTTGTCGGCCAGGCCAGCGCGGATAGCAGCGCGGATATAGCTTTCACCATTACGCAGGTCGCCTTTTTGCATAGCCATCATACCCAGCTGTAATTTATTGGCGCCTTCGGCTTCCGGCATTGGTGCGCCCAGGGAAGAGCTCTTTTTGAGATGCTTTTCGGCAGTATCGAAATCCTGGGTAGCCATAGCCAGATGGCCTTTCAGCGTATAATAAGTAGAACGGATAGGCTTGTAAAGCAGGTTGGGAAACCAGATAGACTTGAGGATCTTTTCCACCTCTTCCATATTCCCCGCCTCCATGGGCTCCTGTATAAGACGCATAGGACCAATGAAAAAATGACCCGCAATAGCAATAACACCAATGAGATAAAGGATAAAGGCCGGCCAGAAACCTGCGTTCACATTCACAACAACAGCCAGAACGATCGCGAGAATTCCAAGCCAGAAACGATATTTAATCAGCAAATTGTAAAACTTCATACACCTGTTTTCGAGCGGCAAAGATAGGGGTTTACACAAAATTGGGATTTTAGATTGCCGGAATGCATGATTCCACTATTTTTGCAGTCCCGAAAAATCATTTTCGGTGCTGGTCCCGTAGTTCAATGGATAGAATAGAAGTTTCCTAAACTTTAGATACAAGTTCGATTCTTGTCGGGACTACAGATTTTAAAAAGACGTCGCAAAATCGGCGTCTTTTCTTTTTTATTACATACTGCCTCCATACCGCGCCGGAAACAAATGCAGCTAATTGTTTAAAAAGCCGGTCGATGCAACTGCCATTGGCTGTGATCCGGGAACATAGGCTAACTCCTGTCTACCATATCGGAAAGGTGAAAAAATCTTCGCTTTGCCGATTTTTATTTTAAATAAGCCATTTTCGATAAAATATAACTTTCCGGAGTTACCTAACTTTGCCCTTCCGTACACAGGCCAAAGCTAGGTATTATATTGAAATACAGCGAATTATACAAAAAGGAAGAACTGGTTTTACGTATCAGTGAAAGTAATGTTCTGGCATTTGACCAGCTTTTTATAGCAATGCATCCCGCACTATGCCTGTTTGCGAACAGGATTGTCGCCAATGAGGCAGCAGCGAAAGACATTGTTTCCGAAATCTTCCTGCAGTTATGGAAGAATAGGGAGGCACTAAACGAAGTGAAGAATATAGAGGCCTATCTATATACAGCAACCCGTAACCGGTCGTTGAATCATCTCAGAAAATCAAAACGCGAAGGGGAAAAAGAGGGCATGGCAGCGGAGCAGTTAGAAGAAAAACCCGCCGAAGACATACTTCAGGAAATATTTAATGCAGAAGTTATCCGCACGTTACATGAAGCCATCAAAACATTACCGCCTGAATGTACCAAAGTAGTACAAATGGGTATCGAGGGATTCAGCACCAATGAAATTGCACTCCGGCTGGGAGTTTCGGCCTCGGCCGTAAGCCATCAGAAGGCCAGGGCCATCAGATTGCTGCGCGAAAAAATAGCGCCCGGGATAGCGCTTATAACCCTGCTGCTTGCCGATTGATCCGCAAAAGCCTGTTTTTTAAAAAAAAAGTTGCAGGAGGAAGTCAAATCAGGAAGACACCCGTTGTCATCTGTTAATATAGAAACAAGTGTTCCGGAATGAAGGAGGACAATACACCTGAAAAAGAACTGGCATTGCTGCTGAAAGCTGCAGCGCTGACAACGGGCGAAAAGCTGGAGCTGCTTTCAGAAGCAGAAAGGCAAGAGCTGCAAAACTGGCTGCAACAGCAGGTAACGCATCTGCGATGGCGGGACAACTTGTCGGAAAAAAACACGCTTTCCGATCTTGACAAAGAATACGCTTCGTTCAGAAGTAGCACGTTGGAAGAACTGAAAGCATTCCATGAAGAACATTTGCGGCAGCCGGCAGCAGTTGAACCTGCACCACGCCTGTATTTCTTACGTAAAACATGGTTTGGCGCCGCTGCTGCGTTATTGCTGCTGGCGGTGGGAGCATGGTTCTTCTTTCCTTCGGGAAAAACCGGGCAGGCAAAGCGCGAAGAGAAAAAAACAGAACAAATCGCTCCTGGCCAGGATGGCGCTATTCTTACACTCGCCGACGGATCAACACTGGTGCTCGATTCAATGGGTAACGGCAAGCTGGGCCACCAGAATGGCGCAGATCTGCTCCTGGCAAACGGGCAACTTGAATACAAAAATGCAGGGACGTCTGCCGGAGAAAAAACTTATAATACACTAACCACACCCAAAGGCAGGCAGTTCAGGATCCGTTTGCCGGATGGCACTATAGCCTGGCTGAACGCAGCCAGCTCTATCCGCTTCCCCACACAGTTCACGGAAGAAACACGCAAAGTAGACGTCAGCGGAGAAGTATACTTTGAAGCCGCTGTTGCAGAAAAAAAAGGCAGAAAAATCCCCTTTATTGTCAATGCCGACAATAGGTTTCTGGTAGAAGTATTAGGCACCCATTTTAACATTAATGCCTATCCCGATGAACCCAGCCTCAATACCAGTTTACTCGAAGGCAAAGTAGCCGTTGCCGCAAAAGGCGGGAAACAGAAAATAGTATTGAAACCAGGACAACAGGCATCCTTAACCATGCATGCCGGCTCCGTAAAAGATATGGTTGTACGAAATGCCGATATCGAAAAAGTAATGGCTTGGAAAAACGGCTTTTTCAATTTCGATAACGCCAGGATCGATGAGGTAATGCGCCAATTGGAAAGATGGTACGATATAGACGTAAAATTTGAATCCCGTGTACCTGATATAGAATTTGTGGGTAAGATGACAAGGGATATTTCTTTAAACGGGTTACTGATTGCATTGGAGAAATCCAATGTCCATTTCCGTGTCGAAGGCAGAACGCTCATAGTAATGCCATGATAAGGAACTGGCTAATAGCTGTATTCTCTTTTGGAATAAAAAAGCCGGAACCGACTGGTCCTCGTTTCCGGCAGCATTCCAGTTGATAATAAAAGGGTTCGCAACCACTTTTTTCACAACCAAAACAGTTCACAAGTTATGCAAAAAACTGCTTATGGTTGCCTGTATACTCCTGCCCGCAGGAGAACCAGGCTGCCTGCACAAATTTCAAAAGCGATGAGGCTTCTATCTGTTTTTTTATTCGCTGCCTTAATGTCGGCACATGCTGCCGGTACTGCCCAGTCTGTAACCATTTCAGGTAAAAATCTTACACTGAAAAAAGCCTTTTCAGAAATTGAAAAGCAAACAGGTTATGTGTTGTTCAGTAATAAGAAATTGCTGGCAGGAGCAAAGAAGGTTTCGGTCTCAGTTACCAACCGACCTTTAAAAGAAGCATTGAGCCTGTTGTTGAAAGACCAGGAACTCGATTATGTACTCCAGGGAAAAACCATCATCCTGTCTGAAAAAACACCCCCGCCTGCGGCTGCCGGATTCTACATTCCGCCGGCAATTGCCGCTATCGCAGGCAGAGTCGTAGATAAAGACGGAACTCCCATGCCCGGAGTGAACATAATGATCAAAGGCACACGGAAAGGCACAATAACCGATGCCGGCGGAGGCTTCTCCATCAATGCCGGTGAAAACGATATCCTGCTGGTTTCTTTTATAGGATATGCCACGCAGGAAATTACGGTTACCGCAGCTATGGTAGCAGAAAAACGGCAACTGCTTACGCTATCGCTCATCCCTGTTTCTACTAAACTCGATGAGATAGCTGTTACCGTTAACACCGGTTATCAATCTATTTCACGCGAAAGAATGACAGGCGCGTATTCCGCTGTTCAAACAAAACGCCTGGAAAACAAACTGCAACCCAACCTCCTAAGTGCATTGGAAGGACAGGCGGCCGGAGTGGCCATTACAAAAGATGGTAAGGTGGAGGTACGCGGACGATCTACTTTCCTTGCCAACGGAGACCCCCTGATCGTCATAGATGGCTATCCTGCATCGGGCGGACTGGAGTCTGTTAATATCGACAACATAGAAACCATTACCGTATTAAAAGACGCAGTAGCCGCCTCCATCTACGGTGCGCGCTCTTCAAACGGCGTAATAGTGATCACTACTAAAACACCTAAAAAAGGAAAGATTCAGCTGGGCTATAAAGGCAGCACAGGCATCACTCTTCGCCCCAACCTGTCCTACCTGAACAAGACCAGCGCTGCAGATTTTGTAGATGCAGAAATAGATAACTATAACAGCGATGCAGCCAACGTACAATGGGACTATGAAGTATATGCCACTTACGGCCGCGTAACGCAGTTAATGGTGATGAAAGACCAGGGCCTAATCTCGGAAGCTGAAGTCAATGCAGAACTGAACCAGCTAAGAAAGAACAACACCATCGGACAGCTGGAACACCATTTATTCAGGAACAGGCTTACGCAGCAACACAACCTTTCTATCTCTTCCAGCACTGATAAAAATGCTACCAATGCGGCAGTGCGCTATATCTCCAACAGGAATAATATGGCAGGCAGCAAAGACAACCGGCTCATACTCGACCTGCGGAACGACTGGAAACCACTGAATGGGGTAACGGTAAAAATATTCTCCAATACCAATTTCAGTAACAGTGCGATGCCGCTCAATGGAAATGACATGCTCGACTTTACTACATGGAGTATCATGAGGCCTTATTACAACATCGTTGATGCTTCCGGAAAACCACAGAATATTCCAGCGGTAAGGCCTGAGCTTATTGAGCAATATGCCGCTTATGGTGGTTTGAAATCTATGGATTATAACCCCCTGAACGATCTTGGCTTGGCTACTACAAAGAACCAGAGCTATCTTGCCAGACTGGGAGCCAGCATTTCCGTAAATATTGCTGATGGATTAAGCGCCGAGCTGGGAGGTGCCTGGACCAGGGGCAGTTCCATGATACGCAGGCTGCAGGATGCCAACTCATTTTATGTAAAATCTTTATACAATGCTTCCGCTTCTATCTCCAGTCCCGGGAAACACTACCTTCCCGACGGCGCAATCATAAATGAAGCACGCAACCAGAATGAATCCTATACCTTCAGGGCGCAGGCCAACTACAATAAAACCTTCCGTAGTGTTCATAAGCTCTCTGCTATTGCCGGTGGCGAGGTGAATAAAGACGTGATTGATAACAATACAGCGCCAACAAGAGTAGGGTATAATGACCAGGCAGGTACTTTTTCCCCTTTTAACTACCTCGACTTTAACAGCTATGCCTACTCCGCAGACTTCCTTTTCCCCGATGGAATGGCAACGGTAAGCAACGGTAATTATTCTTTACGCGACAACAGGTTTGTCTCCGTTTATGCCAACGGCTCTTATGAATATAACAACCGTTTCATCCTCAGCAGCAGTATCCGTATCGACCAGGCGAATCTTTTCGGTTCCAACCCTAAGTACAGGTATAAGCCAAACTGGTCCGTTGGTGGCACCTACAAGCTTGGCCAGGAGAAATTCTTTCATGTACCCTGGATAGACAAACTGAATATTCGCGGTTCCTATGGCATCAATGGAAATATTTCCCTCAACCAGGGTCCTTACCTGCTGGTGGCTCCGGGAACTTTCTCCACTGTATCCGGGGCTATCTCTTACACGATATCATCCCTGCCCAATAAAGACCTTCGCTGGGAGCGTACGGTAATCTCAAATATAGGCACGGATATAAGTCTGTTTAAAGGAAAACTCAACCTTACCATTGATTATTACAATAAGCTCAGCAAAGACCTGCTGGCACCGGACTTTATAGATCCTACCTATGGCAGGTTTTCGGTTACCAGAAATGCAGGCGTTGCAAGGAATACCGGCATTGAATTATCACTGGAATCGGATGTGATGAGAAACAAAAACTTTGGCTGGAATATTTACTTCAATGGCAGCTATAACAAAAGCAAAGTACTTCAGTTCAACTATGAATACCCCAGCACCGGTTTACTTACTTACAGTGCCATATCCAGCACATTGGGCAGCAATGCGGGAGCTGTACTTGAAACAAGCTATCCCCTGGATGCATTGTTCAGCTACCGGTTCGCAGGCCTCGATAATACCGGCACGCCTCAATATTATAACGCAACGAAAAACAAAGTATATGGTAACGACGTGGCTGTACGGGACATGGTTTATTCAGGAACAGCACGTCCGAAATTTATACTCAGTCTAACCAACACTTTTAGTTACCAGCGATTCGACCTTTCTTTCATGCTGATTTCTCAACTGGGAGCAGTATTCCGCAGAGATGCATTTAATGGCAATAATATCGATCATAAAGACGTAGGCCAGCGCTGGCGTAAACCCGGCGATGAAGACCACACCATTTATCCGCGTCTTGTAGCGTTCAGTTCCGATGCCTGGTATTTCCCCTATTCGGATATACTGATAGAAAAAGCTGATTTCATGAAGCTGAGAGACGTAACCCTTTCCTACAGGCTCGACAATAAACTATGGGGCAATTCAGGGCTTAACAATGCCAGACTTTACTTCCAGGGTCGTAACCTCTGGACTGTTAAAGCCAATAAAGCAGGAATAGATCCTGAAGCTATTCAACAAGGCTTGAATGCAACAGTTGACAGAACGCTTCCCATGATGCCCGAATTCTACATCGGACTTTCCGTAAACCTGTAAAACCAATTATTATGCGCAATCGATCTATCTATCTTTTCATAGCAGCCGCTTTAATTACTGCCTCCTGCCAGAAATACCTGGATGTAAAACCCAAAGGCAGGCTCATTCCCGCAACAGCAGCAGATTACGATCATTTGTTGGATAATCCCAATACAATGGAGGCTAACTTCCAGGATCAAAACAAAGGCTCTATGCTCTCTTACCTGGGCGACAACCTGGAGATGACCGAAGGACAGGCCAAAGTAGGCTTCATTCTCAACAGCCACCCTAACCTGGAACGCTATTATTCCTATGTTTTCAGGCAGCCCTACAAAGACCCCAATAGCCAGGACTATTTCTGGAGTTCAACAATATTAGGTATCTACCCACAGATCTCCTATTTCAATAATGTAATTGAAGGTATCCACGGCCTTGACGGGCAATCGGCAGAAGACGAAATACTAGGCAAAAGAGCTGTTGCACAGGCACTGGTGGCAAGAGCCTGGTGCTATTTCCACGCCAACCTGGTATACGGACCCGTATACAAACCAGGGCAGGATAACAGCACCAAAACAATACCATACGTAGTAAGTCCCGACATCAATACACCGCTTCCCGATTTATCCACTTCAGCAGAGGTTGTCAAAAAAGTGATGAAAGATATTTACGAAGCACTACCCGGTCTTCCTGTAAAATCGAACTGGCCTTCACGGGCTAACAAAGCTACCGGACAGGCGATGCTGGCCTATTGCCACTTGTTCACACGCAAATTCGACAGTGTTGCCTATTATGCCAACCTTGCCTGGACTGAGGCAGCTTCCGGCAACGCTGCAAATGTGTTGTACGATTACAATCAATTCTCATGGGCAAATCCTTCAAACCTCGTCACCAGCCTTATACTATCACCCCAGGATACTTATCTCACTGCTGTGAACAATAGGGAAATGTTGTTTTACAGGGGTACCGACAATACAGCAGGCATAGGCCCTTCGCTATCGTATCCGGCTGCCGGGTTGATCGCTTTATACGACCAGGCAAACGATCTCCGGTTCAAATATTTCTATATTAACTCTCCCGGGTACAAAACAACACAAGGAGGCGGATATAATGATGGCACCCGTATCAGTAATTATCGTTTCCGCAAGATGAAAATGACGGAAGGCTTCTCTTATCCCGAAATATTGTTGATGCGTGCAGAAGCATATGCCAGAACCAATAAACTCGACCTTGCAATTGCTGACCTCAATACACTTCGAAAGTTCAGGTTTAAAACAGGCACCCCTGCGCTTACTCCCGGAACGCAGGACCAGGTAATTAATCAGGTACTGGAAGAAAGAAGAAGGGAGTTGCCGATTGGCGGCCTCAAAAGATTTCTCGATCTGAAGCGCTTTACACTTGACGATGGCAAACCCTGGTCAAAAAGCCAGATCACGCACACAATTGACGGTAAAAGTTATACAGGTGTTATAGACTCCAGGGATTTTATTGTACCCATCACCAATGTAGTACTGCGATTCAATCCGGTTTGGGGTATACCACTTGAAACTCGTCCATTTTAATCATCCAATAAAATAACCATCCTATGCGGCATATATTTTCTGTTTTCGTGCTGGCAGGACTAGCAACAAACTTATCGGCACAATCCAGACTGATCATTAAAGGAACTATTAAGGGTGATACCAAAGGATTCAACAAGATCTATTTTTTCGGCGACCATCTGAAAATGGATTCCGTAGCAATCAAAAAAGGAGCTTTCACTATTACTATCCCCTGGAAAAAAGAGCTGATACCTTTTGTATATAGTGAATATGATGCCGAAACAACATCGGGACCCACAGCATTTCCGATAGCGCCGGATGGGCCAGGCACCATCTATATGCAGGTAAGTGATATTAGAAAAGGTCTCATATCGGCTAAGATCAATGGCAATAATTCAGCAGCCACTTTTCAGGCTTTTACAGAAGGCGTAAGGGAAATGGAGGAACAACTGATGTCCGCAGTTGATAAACGTTTTCCCGGAAAAACAAAAGGAGACGCAGCATGGAACAAAGCGTACAGGGAATTGAGAACTCAAAAGCTCATTCCCTATATTATCGGATTCGTGAAAACTCATTCAGATTCCTATGCAGGAGCCTACATCCTGAATCGTTATCTCAATGCACTGCCATCCCAGGACCTGGAAATGCTTTTCAATAAGCTATCTCCCTCCCTGAAGAATTCAGAAGCAGCAAAAGCCGTACAAGATCACCTCTCAGGACTAAAGCGTGCCGCGATCGGCAACCAGGTAGAAGACTTCTCATTGCCTGCTCCAAACGACAGTATTATTACATTCAGCAGCCTGAAGGGGAAATATGTACTCGTCGATTTCTGGTCAAGCTGGTGCGGTCCATGCAAGGCATCTTTCCCGCATATGAAGGATGTTTATAAAAAGTATGGTGGCGATCAATTTGAAATACTTGGCATTTCTATCGATGAAGACAAATCCGCCTGGCTGAAAGAACTGGGGAAACAACAACTTCCCTGGCCGCAGGTGCTCGATACCAAAAAGATCTATGTAACAAATTTCGCCATAACAGGTGTTCCCACGGGCTACCTGATAGGTCCGGACGGCAAAATAATCATGAAAGAAATTGGCTTCGATAAAAACGGCGAGGGAGAAATAGAGAAGAAACTAAAAGCCCTGTTCGATAAATAAACGGCAGCTCCGGCAAATCCAGGCACATTACTTTAAAAACAAAACCGAAGCTTAAATAAGGTTACATAAGACCTGCCTTATCCAAGATGTACAGAGGGCTGATCTTCTTCAGGATCAGCCCCATAAAAAGCTTATGTCTGTATCCTTTCCCCTGTCCGCCGCAGAACTACCTGCCAATACCCCGTTAATGTACAACTACCTGCCTGTGGCTTCAAAAACTCCCCCGGCAACAAGCACAGGCAACGGCTACACTTCCCTTCCACGATAGCGCCAGGCGCCCGTATGACCATTTAACGGGCCTGAAGCAAGCAGTCTGCGCAAATACCAAGGCCTTGCATATCTCCTCTGTAAAACGTTTATTTTCATTGTCTTAACTAAAAACAGCAGCATTTTAGAAATCGGTTTCTTTTTAAGAACATTGATAATCAATTTGTTAAAATAAAAAAACAAATTAATTACCTTATTTTTTTAAAATAATATGTAATCGATTACATTTTTAGAATTTAATTCCGATCTTGCCTACAGATTGATCTCTATTTGCCATTTAACGGAATTACTGATTGCTTTAATTGATCCCGTATGAACATAACAGTTACTATTTCAGCGTCAGCCTGCTTTATGCCCGCAAAGACACAATCGGGTGCATCTTATCTAAGGTCTTTATTACTGCGTTTGAAACGCGGCTATAACCTGGCTTGCCGGTATCTGCCGTATGTAAAAGCACCGGTAGCATACGCCAGTCCCGCCATACTACTTAGTTAATAATTAAAATAAAACCTCAATTTTTCCAGCCTTAATGCTACTGCCATGACAAGATCTTCACAGTTCTACATGTGCCACCACCCACCATGAATATTCAAAGGAGGGTAATACCGCCATATGAACCAATTTCCTTCAGTAGGAAAAAACCACTAATTAAAACGATTATGAAATCAACTCAGTTACTAAGAGAAAAAAAAGCCGGTGCCTTTTCTTCCGGATGGCACAGGAAAATAACGATTGCCGTAATGGTGCTATTACAGGCAACCTTCTTTCTAAATGCACAAGCTCAGCAAAAAAGGATCAGTGGCACTATCACCAACGATAAAGGTGAAGCCATTTCCGGCGCCACTATTATGATAAAAGGAACCAACAGGGGCGTAAGCGCCACTGACGCAGGCGCCTTCAGTATCAGCGCCTCCGCAGGCGAGGTATTGATTGTAACTTCTTTAAACTATCAAACCAAAGAAGTACCCGTTACAGCAGCCGCCACCTACAATATTACACTTGCAAGCCAGGGCGGAGAAAGCCTGGAACAGGTAATTGTAGTGGGTTATGGTACCCAGCGTAAAGAAGCGGTTACCGGTTCCGTAGCTTCCGTAAAAGGCGATATCGTACGCGAAGTACCTGCTGCCAACATATCACAGGCATTACAAGGTCGTGTTGCCGGCGTGCAAATGACACAAACATCAAGCAAACCCGGCGCCACCATGCAGATCCGCATCCGCGGCACACGCTCCATCAATGCCGAAAACGATCCGCTCATCGTACTCGACGGTATACCATTCTTGGGATCAATAGCAGATATTGGTACTGACGATATTAAAAGCATCGATATCCTTAAAGACGCCTCCGCTACCGCTATCTATGGCTCCAGGGGCGCAAACGGCGTTATCCTTATCACTACCAATAAAGGTAACAAAGGACAAAAAGGACAGGTTTCCTACAACTCATTCTTCGGCGTAAAAGACGTTATCAAATACCCGATGATGGAAACATCCGAATATCTTGCACTTCGCAGAAGAGCAGGACTTAACAAAACACCCGGACTTGACGAAGACACCACAGGCGCTGTAAACACCGACTGGCAGGATCTCTTCTACCGCACAGCCATCATTCAAAGCCATGACCTCGCCATCACCGGCGGCTCAGCAAAAGGCAGCTATAAATTCGGCGTTAACTATTTCAGAGACGAAGCGCCTCTGCCAGGTTCACAATACAATCGCTTTACCATCCGCGGAGCACTGGACCAGGAAGTAGGAAGCCATTTCCGCGTAGGCTTTACTACCAACAATAACTACAGCATCACCGATGGCGCCAGCTTAGGTATGTATGGCGTTTTAAGTATGTCTCCGCTCGTTAATCCTTTTAATGCCGATGGCTCTACTAAGCGAGTGGTTAGCATGCCCCAGGATAACCAATGGGTGTATACCAAAAACACAATAGAATCCCTGGGCGATAAATGGATCGACAGAACTAAAGCATTCAGCTCTTATAACTCTGTATACGCCGAACTCAAGATCCCCGGAGTAGAAGGACTGAAAGCACGTGTTAATGTTGGTGGCAACGTTCGTACAAGCAACAGCGGCAGCTACACCGGCATCGGTGTTTTCAGCGCCGATATTGCCAACCCCAACACCGCTACCATTGGCAATGCTCTTACCACACAATGGACTGTTGAGAACCTCCTCACATATGACAGAACCTTTGCACAAAAACATAAAATAAATGCAGTAGCACTGTATTCCGCAGAGCAAACCCGTTTCAACAGCTCTTCTATTTCCAGGAGGAATATTGCAGGCGACAACTTCCAATACTTCAACCTGGGCCAAACGCCAACCGGCAACAACGACGATATCACCATCAACCCCGATAACCAGGGTTACTGGGTTAGCGGCCTGATGTCGGCAATGGGAAGGATCATGTATTCTTACGATAACCGTTACATGTTAAGTGTTACAGTTCGTACCGATGCATCATCAAGACTCGCACCCGGCCATAAATGGAACAGCTATCCTGCCATCTCCGCCGGCTGGAACATTCAGAAAGAATCATTCATGCAAAAAGTAAACTGGGTAGACGCCCTTAAACTGCGTGTTGGTTATGGCCAAACCTCCAACCAGGCGGTAGCACCTTATGCAACACTCGGCACACTCAGCACAAGGCCCTACAATTTCGGAGCCATCAACGCCATAGGCAACTACGTTTCCATGCTGCCTAACTCCGCACTTGGCTGGGAATATTCAAAAACCAAAAACCTGGGTGTTGACTTCGGATTCCTGAAAAACCGCCTCAGTGGTAGTATCGAATATTATGTTACCGATACAAAAGACCTGCTGCTGGGCGTAACCTTACCTGCCACTTCAGGTGTTAGCAGCTACACCGGTAACGTAGGCTCTACACAAAACAAAGGATGGGAAATTGCCCTGAATGGCGTGATCCTCGATAACCAAAATGGCTGGACATGGGAAGCGGGCATTAACCTGTACAAGAACAGGAACAAAGTTGTTGCACTTGCCTCCGGACAATCACGCGACGAAGCCAACTGGCTGTTTGTTGGACAGCCGTTGAATGTGATCTACGACTTCGAAAAAATCGGCATCTGGCAAGCATCCGAAGCAGATGCTGTTAAAAAGTTTGAAGGTAATGCAGGCAAAGTTGGCATGATAAAAGTAAAATACGCAGGCCCTTACAACGCCAATGGCGATCCTACCAGGATCATCGGTTCCGACGACAGGCAAGTACTGAATGCCGATCCTAACTTCATGGGAGGCTTCAACACACGGGTGGCTTACAAAGGAGTAGACCTTAGCATCGTAGGTACCTATCAGAATGGCGGTATCCTCAACAGTACACTTTACGGCTCCAATGGTTACCTGAACCTGGAAGACGGCCGCAGAGGTCAGATCAAAGTAGACTACTGGACAGAAAACAACACGGGAGCAAGGTTCCCTGATCCAAACGGACCTAAAAACAGCAACAACCCCAAATACGGTTCCACACTGGGCTATTTCAGCGGATCATTCATGAAGATCAGAACAATATCACTCGGTTACAACCTCAACTACCAGTGGATGAAGCGCATTGGCATGGAAAGAATGCGTATTTATGTTACTGCTCAAAATCCGTTTGTACTGTTTTCTCCGTATCATAAACAATCAGGCATGGACCCCGAAACCAACTCTTATGCAAATGATGCAGCCAACATGGCCGTTCCATATGAATATGGTCAAAGGCGTTTGCTGACAGTTGGTTATAACACACCTGTAACCCGCAATTACCTGGTTGGCCTTAATGTAACATTCTAAAACGATTTGCAATGAAACATCTTAATATAAAAGCATCTGTAGGGGTAATACTAACGGCATTGTCTATAGCCGGTTGCTCCAAAATACTGGATGAGAACCCGCGGGGAACGTTCACTCCGGAATACTTTAAAACCGAGTCGGGTGTAAAAGCAGGCATCACCTCCTGTTATGCGCACCTTCGTTTAATGTATGGCAACGGCTATTTCATTAACGCCAACCAGATCAGTACCGACGAGTCTACCTGGGGACAAAACTCAGATGGAAACGTTAAAAACCTCGACTTCTCAGGAGTAGGCGATATAGATGCGGCTACCAGCAATACAGGCGTATTGTGGGGTGCAGCCTTCCCAAGCATCAACACAGCGAATGGCGTTATCGAAAACGGCGTAGCAGCCGGCGTTGCAACTCCTTTAATTGCAGAAGCCAGGTTCTTCCGTGCTTTCGACTATTTCTTACTGGTACAAACCTTTGGCGGCGTGCCACTGGATTTAGGCGCAGGTGAATTGAAATTCAACTCGTCAACAACAAGAACATCCAAAAGGAATACTGTACCGGAGGTATATACAAAGGCCATTTTCCCCGACCTGCTTTCCGCTATCACTGATTTGCCCGATGCAGGACGCGTTACCGGTGGCGTAACCAAAACAGCCGCCCGCCTTTTCCTGGCTAAAGCTTATTTAACCTACGGATGGTGGCTCGAAAATCCAAACAATATCCCAACCTACCCCGAAGCAGCAAGAACCGATCCTGGCGGACATAATGCAGCGTGGTATTATCAACAGGCTTACGATATCGCTACAACAGCTATTGCCAGCCCTGGCTCCTTTGGATTACAACCTACCTTCTACGACGTAAACGTAGGCACCAACGACCGCAACAATGAAGTAATATTGTATGCCGATCATACAGAGAAAAGCAGCTATTACAATGGCGGTGACCTCAGCTATAGTACCGGCGGTTTCGGTACCGACAACTTCGCACATTGGTTCGAACAGTTCAACTATACCAACGTAAGAAGCAGCAGCTCCGCCACAGCATGGAATGCCATCAGCACCGTTCAGCGTGCAGCAACACAATCACTGGGCCGCCCATGGACCATGCTGGCACCACCCCACGGCGTATTCACCAATACTTTTGCCGACAAAACAAACGATTCCCGCTTCGATGGCACTTTTGTAACCGTATACCGGGCAAACTTTGTTGAAGCAGGCCTTAAAGTAAATGGCAGTACTCCCCAGTATGTTTACAATGCCAACTACCTGCCTGTAGCCAATGGCGGCGCCATTCTTACCTTCCTCGGCCAGGACGCAACAGGTGTTAATTACGACAACACAACCTATAACAGTGGCATAGGAGCCGGCGTATTACCTGGCAGAGCCGATTTTGTGGTAGAACCTAAAGCCTTCAGCAGGATCTGCTATCCAGGCAACTGGAAATTAGGCCCCTACCGCACCGATAACGGCACCGGGTTAGGTCAGCCCAACGGTAGCGTTACGCGTCCATTCCCTATCGCCAAATTCTCCGAACTGTTCTTCATTGCTGCCGAAGCTGCAGTAAAAGGCGCTGCTACCAAAGCAGTATCCGGCACTTACGCCAATGACGGTACAGCAAGAGGCCTGATCAATGTAGTTCGCGCCCGCGCAGGAAAATGGCGCTGGGATAATGGCGGTAATGTTGCGAAAGTTCAGGACAATAGCGCCGCAATGATTGCAGCTACTCCGGCAACTATAACCATCAACTATATTCTTGCAGAACGCTCCCGTGAATTCTTCGGGGAAGGTTATCGCTGGCTCGACCTGGTTCGTACGCAAAAATGGGTGGAGTTAAGCAGCTCGTTTGAAATAGCAGGTAAAACCAATGCCAACGACTGGAAGGATCATACAATTGGTACGTTTACAAGAACAATTGTAAACACCAACTACCTTCGCCCCATTCCACGGACTTCACAACTCGATGCCGTAGAAATGACCGACGCAGAAAAAGCCGCCTATCAGAACCCCGGTTATCATTAATACAATAATCGGATGCCGGCGAACCAAGAGCACCGGCAATCACTTCAATCAAATCAGGCTCCCTTAAGACGCCTGGAAAAAAGAAGAGCCTGTATCGGATTTTGATACAGGCTCTTCTTTTCGGGCTATCTGCAGCATGGTTTATAAAGCGTTCGCGCCATCAAACTATTTTCAGCCTTCTTCATGTCTCTAAAACCTGCAAAGCAACGCCTGCCATCCTTACAAATTTGCTCCGGCGATGGCAAAGCAGCTTTTACACCACATTCCTGCTTATCTGAAATAGCCAGATTCATTCTTTTATGAGGACTTTAAAACAGCATTTCTGCGCCCAATTCATCTGGAAATAGTCAGATTCGTTCTTCTGAGGAACGCAAAACAGTATTTCGCCATACAACTTATTCAGGAACAATGAGTAGAAGTATAAGTGGTTATTTGTAAACAATGGAAAAAACGAATGTGGCGTTCCGGGGTGGCCGAAGGCGCGGGGGGAGCAAGTGCGATGCAAGTGCGATACAACTGCGATACATGTGCGATGCAAGTGCGTTTTTAGTATACTTTTAGTATACTTAAGGTATACCGCTGCTTTACCTTAAATAGCACCAGAAAATCCGCGGTGCATAAAAGAAGCTGTAATAGCCCTTGGGGAAATCTGTAACAGGCTTTGCTAAAAACAGGCGAGGCAGACCCCAATTGATGATCAGCCCCGCCTGCAAATAGAAAGACTACAGCGGAGCTTCTATTTCAACGTTATGACGACCTGGGTGTCCTTTAATCCACCGGCAGTTGCGGAAACTTTGATGACGCCGGCTTTATTTTTACCTCTTACTATGGCAAGGGCCAGGCCACTGAACGCGTTTCGTTCGGGAGAAGTAAATGAATCAAAATCTCCGGGATCGCCATTATCGGTTGCTACGATCTCAGCCCCGTTACTTACAGTAAATTTTATTCTGTTGGCAGCATCCGGAACAAGATTACCATCTTTATCTACAACACTTACAGTAATAAATGCCAGATCCTTGCCATCACTGCTGATTGTATTGCGATCGGCTGTAAGTTTGAGCGCCACTGGCTTTCCGCTGGTTTTTACAAGATCCGAGGCCCAGGGTTTCCCGTTTTTATAAGTAACAACTTTCAGCTCTCCGGGCTGATAAACAACACTGTCCCAACGCAACCTGTATTCATAAGCCCCCTTCTTTTTCCTGCCCAGGGAAATATTGTTCAGGAACAATTCTGCTTCGTCGCCGGAAGTGTACACATGAACAGGAGTAATTTTTCCGATGCGTTCCGGCCATGTCCAGTGTGGCAGGATATGCGCCATAGGCATATCGGGACGCCAGCGCGACTGGTACAGATAAAACCTGTCCTTTTTAAAGCCTGCCAGGTCTATCATACCCGAATAAGCGCTCCTGGCAGTATAATAAGGAGTAGGTTCACCAAGATAATCCCATCCCGACCATACAAACTCTCCTGCCAC
The DNA here is from genome assembly GCF_004118675.1 of Filimonas effusa. Lineage (NCBI taxonomy): Bacteria > Pseudomonadati > Bacteroidota > Chitinophagia > Chitinophagales > Chitinophagaceae > Filimonas > Filimonas effusa. Next base: position 358,185 of record NZ_SDHZ01000003.1, read on the forward strand.
AAAGCTATTATGATCCTGTGCATAGAACACCTTATCCGGAGAAGCGCCGAATGCCGCCGTATATAAATCATAAGCGCTCACAAACTTACGCTCCGGGTCTCCTCCGGTACTATCGCTTACGGGAGCACTGATCTCCTGCGTGACCGGGAAAAGATAAGTACCGCGGGTACTTAAAGCCGATGCAGTTTCACTGCTTTGAATAAGCTTACCGGGAAACTGCTTTTGAAAAGCCGGGTACAATGGCGAAGTTCTGATACCCTTCAAATGAGCATAAGCAGCTGCGTCGCGAATGCCTTCGCCCTGGTAGTTCAGGCTAAGCACATCCATTACACCCGGGAAAGGCATATCCGGCTTGGCATAGTTCATCGATGCTGTAGCTGGTCTTGTACTATCCTCTTCTGCTACAATGTCCTTTAATTTTTTTGCGAGCCTGGCGCCTTCCTCAGCAGTATATTGTTCACCAACCTCATTGCCAAAGCTCCATTCTATTACAGAAGGATGGTTTTTATCCCTGCGGATAAAAGACCTGAGATCGGCTTCATACCAGTCGGGAAAGATCAGGTGCGTATCGAGAGGCGACTTTCCTCTTTCCCAGCAGTCATAGATCTCATTCACTACAAGGAACCCCATGCTATCCGTTAGATCCAGCAACTCTGGTGCAGGCGGATTATGCGCCAGCCGGATGGCATTACATCCCATTTCTTTTAACACCTCCAGTTGCCGCTCTGCAGCCCTTACATTAAATGCAGCGCCCAATGCACCCAGATCGTGGTGCTGGTTAACACCCTGTATGCGAACCGGCTTGCTGTTAACAACAATACCCTTTACAGGATCAAACACCAGGGAACGAATACCAAACCTTGTCTGATACACATCAATCAGCTTCCCCTTTTTATATACGTTTGTTACAGCCACATATAAATGGGGACTTTGTGCAGGAGGAGGCCCCCATAGCAAAGGCTGCTTTATTACAAGCGTATTGGAAACCGTGGTTTTGCTTCCCGCTTCCACAGTCGTTACCCGGGGCGGAAAACCAGCTACTTTGTTCCCGGGACGCCCGTTATTGTCAAGGATATATACATCGGAAACAAGCTGTACAGCTTCAGCAGACGCCGACTGATTTTGCAGCTGCACCTTAAGATGAACAGTAGCGGATGCTTCCGAGATATTACTGGTTTGAACAGTAGTGCCCCATTGCGCAACATGCACGGGGTTAACCTTGGTTAGCCAAACATTCCTGTAGATGCCGCTGCCCGGGTACCACCTGGAAGAATGATTAGGATTATCTAACCTTATAGCCAGCTGGTTATTGTTACCTTCTTTCAAAAACGGCGTCAGGTTCAGGCGGAAGGAATTATAACCATAAGGCCAGCCTCCTACAAGGTTGCCGTTCAGCCATACCATAGCGTAAGACATAGCACCGTCAATATCCAGGAAAATGTATTTGCCCAGATCGGCTTTTTCAACAGCGATCTTCTTCCGGTACCATACCACTCCCTGTATAGGCAACCGCCCCATAGAGCCGCCCACTATCGCATTGGTATCGCTGTAAAATTCACCCTTAGCTGCCCAGTCATGCGGTAATGTTATCGTCTCCCAGCGGCTGTCATCAAAACCCGGCTTTACAAAAGCAAAATCGCTTCCGGGGTTACCGGCTGGTCTCTTATGGTGTTTAGCAGGATCTTTAATAAAGTCGTTAGCCGTTGGCAGTATCCAGGGCTTCAATGCATTTTCCGTAGCTGTTGATCTACCGGCATCCGTTGCCCTTGTATCGGCTACAATGGCATCATTACGGCTCCCTACCACCGGTCTCACATCATAGAATAAGGAATCCGGCTCACCGGTATAACGCATAAATTTCCAGCCGGCATTGATATTGATGCGCTGCCTTGAAGTATTAGAAGCATCTGCATCGTTGCGCTGGCAGTAAGCAATCATATGTATTAACCCCATAAAAACAAGGGCTAAAACAACTCCTTTGGAAGGTTGCACGTTGCAATAAAAAAAGGCTCTTCGCATGCAGGCAAGATGTTCAATCGAAAGTTTTTGCATTGTTAATTGTTTTATCATTTCAGGATAACTGTAATCGTTTTCAATACAAAACAAAAAAATAGCTATTTTTAGGCGTCAATTACATTATGTAAACGATTGCACTAAATTAGATATTTTGTGTTATAATCCGGCGACTCGCCGCCACCTGTCCATAACAGGTTATGTCACTTATCATACAGATTGTTATATATGAAAAAAGCACTTTTTGCCTTTGCCATCATCCTTAACGCGGTTCCGGTTTTCTGTCAGCAATTTGTTTCGCAAACGAAGCAGCAAAAGGCATTCAGCATTACTGCATCCGATCTGCCCGCTATTTATGCAGATCCCCAGGACGACTGGCTTTGCATGAAGGCTGCCACCTTGCTGCAGCATGATATAGCGTTGGTTACCGGAAGCAAACCAACGTTGCTCTCTCAATTACCAGCTGCAGGGCAAAAAACAATTATTATCGGCACAATCCAGGGCTGTGCTGCCATCCGTAAACTTATTGCACAAAAACAGATGAACGTTGGCAGCATAAAAGGCCAATGGGAAGCTTTTCAGATACAGACAATAGATACGCGTTCATCCGCCCAAAGCAACACATTGGTCATCTGCGGCAATGATAAGCGGGGAGCTGCTTACGGTGTATTTGAATTATCAGCGCAGCTGGGCGTTTCACCCTGGTACTGGTGGGCCGATGTGCCTGCCCGGCAGCAATCAGCAGTTTATATAAAAAAAGGAGTTTACAGCTACCCTTCTCCTTCCGTTAAATACAGGGGCATTTTTATTAACGACGAAGCTCCTGCATTCTCTGGCTGGACAAAAGAAAAGTTCGGAGGGATTAACCACCTGGTGTATGAAAAAGTATTTGAATTATTGTTACGACTGAAAGCCAACTATCTGTGGCCTGCCATGTGGGGCAATGCGTTTAACGACGACGACACGCTTAATCCCATACTGGCAAACAAATGGGGAATTGTTATGGGCACTTCGCATCATGAACCCATGTTGCGTGCGCAAACCGAATGGAAACGTTATGGAAAAGGAGCCTGGGATTATACCAAAAATGAAAGCGGGCTAAAAACGTTCTGGACCAATGGTATTCGTAACATGGGTACACATGAAAGTATTATTACAGTAGGCATGCGCGGCGATGGCGATGAACCCATGACCGACGGTACTGCTACAGCATTGCTCGAAAGAATTGTAGCAGATCAGCGGCAGATCATTGAGAAAGTAACCGGGAAACCAGCATCACAAACGCCGCAGCTATGGGCTTTGTACAAAGAAGTACAGGATTATTATGATAAGGGTATGCGTGTGCCGGACGATGTAACGCTTTTACTTTGCGACGATAACTGGGGCAATATCCGGCGTTTACCCAATCCTGCCGATAAACCAAGGAAAGGAGGTTACGGCATTTATTATCATTTTGACTATGTGGGTGGCCCACGGAATTACAAATGGATCAACACAAACAACATCAGCAGAATATGGGAGCAAATGCATCTTGCCCACGCATATGGCGCCGATAAAATATGGATTGTGAACGTGGGGGATCTGAAACCTATGGAGCTGCCCATTTCATTTTTTCTCGACTACGCCTACAACACCCGTAAATGGAATGAAGATAATATTACCGGTTTCTTCACCGAATGGGCAACGCAACAATTCGGGGCAGACCATGCCGCAGCGATAGCAACCTTATTACAGAAGTATTCTGTTTACGCCTCCAGAAAGAAACCGGAATTGTTAAATGAAAAGACCTATCGCATAGGTGCCAATGGTGAATTTGACAAGATCGTGGAAGAATGGATACAACTGAGGCAACAGGCAGAACAGGTGGAAAAGACAATTCCGTCAAATATGAAAGACGCCTATTTCCAGCTTGTACTGCATCCTATTCAGGCATTTGAAAATCTTCACCAGTTGTATTATGCAGTAGCACAGAACAGGCTTTTGGCAACGCAGAACAATACTTCCGCCAATCAATGGGCCGACAAGGCGTTGCAGTATTACATAGCCGACTCATTGCTTTCCATTAAATACAATAAAGAGCTGGCTAATGGCAAATGGAATCACATGATGGATCAAACGCATATAGGCTATAAATACTGGCAGGAACCCAAACAAAACAGGATGCCCGAAGTAACTTATTTAAACAAGCCTGTAGCTGCCGGCAATTCACCCTTACCCGATGCCGGTATAACAACGGACAAAACTGCAACTTCCCTTCCCGCTAAAGATAAGCTCTCCTTACCGGCTTCGGCATATACCAAAGCGATCCATACATCCGGGATACGCTGGAAACCAATTCCTGACATAGGCAAAAACGGAAGCGGCATGACCAGCTTCCCGGTAACAGCTTCTGTTCCGCTTTCGAAAGGAAGTCCCTGCCTGGAATACGAGGTTCATACAACCGCGGGTGACAGTTTACGTATTACTGCCTTCTTTTCTCCAACGCTTAATTTCCTTCATTCACCAGGTGGCCTCCGTTTTGCCGTATCTGTAGACAACGGAACGCCACAGGTAATAAGCCTGAACCAGGAAGAGAATACGCATGCCTGGGATCTTTGGGTTGCCAATAATAACATCGTTAAAACAAGCAGGCAGTTTTTTGGCCTGCCCGGAAAACACACGATCAGGTATTGGATGATAGATCCGGGTGTAATACTTCAGAAGCTGGAGATAGATGTTAATAAGCCGGAATAGCATCGGCGTTCACAACACCTGTTTAACGTGCACCTTCACAGGAAGGCAGTTGCAGCACATTGGCATTTAACGGCTGCTCTACTTTACGCTCCCGTTTCTGATCGTGAACCATCACGGTAATTTCCATGGAACCGGTGCCTACGGCAAGCGAAAGCAGGTGCCCGCCAAAAGCCTGGAACTTTTCATCAGTAGCCACACCATGCATATGAAGTGAAGGACGCCCTTCGCTCCATGCTATCGATCCGGTAAGACTGCCCATTTCGACGCGCTTAAACTCTTTCGGATTAAACTTTTTCTTGTTAAAGTCGTAAAAGCCAAAGATGGCGCTTCCGGCAAATCCCAATCCAAAGAAACTGGCAGCCGGCACCTTTTCACGAACGGCCAGCTTTTCAATTTCAGCAAATACATTGTCGCCCTCACGAAGAACCATCAGGTAGCCTGTGGGCGTTTTAACATACCGCTGTTTACAGGTATCGCTTTGTGCGCTGGCGCTTTTTATCAACAAGCCTCCAAGCAGCAACATCCCTATTGCTTTTAACATGCCACCAGTTATTTTAAGATAAATAAATTGCGTTTGCCGGCCATTCCGGATCAACTGTCATGCTGAAGACATCAATTATAAAGCCATATCCCCGATATAAGCTCAGAAGCCAGGAAGTTTTCTAGCGACGCTTAAAAACCGAAACCAGTGTTTTACCCGCCGTAAGCACACCAACTACGAGCAGGCCGGCAATAAGTCCCATCATCACCTCTTTAACCATCGAGGGCAACCCGGGAAGAAGATGGTGTAAATATTCGATGTTGTGAATGAAAATGCCCCCGGAAACCAGGATCAGGGCTATGGTGCCAACAAAACCCAGGAATTTGATGACAACAGGTAACGCTTTAACCAGTAAATGGCCAAGACGCGATAAGAAGCCCTTGTCATGAGAGTGTTTTATAAGTTTAAATCCTGCATCATCCATTCTTACAATAAGCGCAACAATACCATACACTCCGATGGTTGCCAGCAGGGCAACTATGGCTACCGTAATGATTTGCGTTGGCAGACTTTTATCCAAAACGGTCCCCAAAGCTATAATTACGATTTCAACAGAAAGGATGAAATCGGTAGTGATCGCAGATTTTACCTTAGTCTTTTCTGCTGAATTATCGCTGTCTTCATTCTTTTCAACTTCTTTGGGAGCAGGATGTGAACGATGGAAAAGATATTCGATGATCTTTTCAACACCTTCATAGGCCAGGTAAAAGCCTCCGATGACCAGGGCCGCTTTTATAGCTATAGGAAAAAAAGCATTCAGTAACAGGGCGATAGGTACAATGATGAGTTTGTTGAGCAAGGAGCCTTTGGTAATGGCCCATAGCACAGGCAATTCACGCGAAGACAAAAAACCTGTTGCTTTTTCGGCATTAACTGCCAGATCATCCCCCAATATTCCGGCGGTTTTCTTGGTAGCTATTTTACTTGCCAATGCAACGTCGTCCATTAAAGAAGCGATATCATCTAAAACCGCAAAAATGCCTGATGCCATGTTCTTATTTTACTTGTAGAAGGGTAAAAATATAATTTAATTCGGTTCTGTTGATCATCATAATGTTACGATTAAGAAGGAGCCATAAAACCGTGCCATCCATCATGGTGCTTTAATTCAGACCTCTTTGTTCTCTTTTACCATTAAAACCTGGAAGGAACATGCGCTTGTCATCATAAAAAGTACCCGCCAAACCGGTGCAATAAACTCCCGCGGGATATAGTGATCATAGCCGTATAATAAGAGAGGCAGCCTTTTGAGCTGCCTCTCTTATTATATGATGATCTGCTTATTGTGCAAACTCGCCGTCAGCTTTGATGGTCACTTCGTCGCTGATCATTGGAGCAGGGAATTTTTCGCCGAATTTGAAATCAGAACGTTTGATCACGCCTGAAACCTGGAAGCCGGCGGTTGCCTTTTTAGACATCGGGTTTTCAGTCTGGCCCCTGTACACCAGGTCAAGTGTTACAGGTTTTGTGATACCGTGTAAGGTAAGGTCGCCGGTGAGCTTAAACTTGTTTTTGCCTGCGCTCTTGATAGCAGTGCTTTTGAAATGAAGTTCAGGATACTTTTCAGCATCGAAGAAATCAGCACTTTTCAGGTGGTTGTTACGGGCTTCTACACGGGTATCGATAGAAGCTGTTTTAGCTGAGAGTTCAAAAACGGCATCACTGAAATCGCTTTTGGAAGCTTGTACAGTTACATCAAAATCATTGAATGATCCGGATACATCAGATACACCAAGGTGCGTTACAGTGAAGATCAATTGAGAGTGTGCCTTGTCGTTTTTCCATGGTGTCTGGAATGCAGTAAATGCTGCGAATACGGTAAAGGCAATAGCTGCCATCAAAAAGCCTGCTGTCTTTTTCATTTTTATTCTTTTTAAATGCTTACTGTTTGTTTGATGACACAAAGTTCCGCAGAAGAATTGAAAGTTAGTAGCAGTTAGCGGAAAACCAGTTGTGATTTTAAGAAATCAGCCTATTCAGGGTCGCATTTCCGGCATGGGGGATAGAAGCCGGAAACAGCAATTTTGTCTCCGCCCTCAGCCGACGATTGTCCTGAAGGTAAGGTTAATCCTGGGCCTCGTCACCGCTTTTGAAGGGGGCAAACGGTGCAACCAATAAGTTTGGGTTGCTCCTTTCATAACAAGCAGGCTGCCATGCTCCAGCGCAACCGAAACAACCTGTGCGCCGGCCTTATGCTTAAAGCAGAACTTCCGTTGGGCGCCCAAACTCAGGGAACCAATAGCGCCATCCTTTTTAAGGTCTTTTTCTGCATCGCTATGCCAGGCCATGCCCTCTTCGCCATTATGGTACAGATTGAGCAGGCAGGAATTGAACTGCTCTCCTGTTGCCCCTTCTATCCTGTTCTTCAAATCAAGCAGTTCTTTTGTCCAGGGAAGCGCACGCTTTGTAATATTGGAGTAAGTGTATTCATAATCACGATCGCCATACCAGGCTACTTTTCGTTTGGTGATGATCTTCTTTCCAAAAATAATAGCCTCGTCGTTTCGCCATTCTATAGAAGACAGGAGTATGGAATAGTAACTATCCGCTTCAGCAGGCAATAAGATCTTGCCGTAATAGTTAACGATACCATCCTGAGGAAGCAGGTTGGCAGAAGTATCTCTTATGTCGCTGAATAGATCCATTTTGCTTGTATTATTAGCAGCAAGGCATAAGCCTTTCTATTTATTTCAATTATAATTCTGTGATAGCAGCTTCCCAACCTATAATGGCAGCCTTCCTGTTTGGCCCCCACATATATCCTCCGATTTCACCGGTAGACTGAATTACGCGGTGGCAGGGGATAAGAAAGGCGACCGGGTTGCTGCCAATGGCTGTTCCCACGGCCCTGGAGGCTTGCGGTTTATTTATATGCCTTGCAATATTGTTGTAAGCGGTAAGCCGGCCCATCGGTATTTTCAGCAGGGTTTCCCAAACCTTTATCTGGAAATCTGTGCCTTTTAAATGAAGTTTAATTTCATTGAGCTTAGTCCAGTCGTTCCGGAAAATAAACAGGGCGTTCTGCTGTATAAGATCCAGGCGCTGATGGTGTGCGGCCCTGGGGAACATAGCATGCAAGCTTACCAGGGCAGCTGCTTCATCATCATAAAATGCCATATAACATATGCCTTTCAGAGTGGAAGCAACCAGCAAATTGCCAAAAGGACTTTCCGCGAAACTATAATTAATAGAAAGGCATTCTCCACCGTTTTTATATTCTGCGGGCGTCATCCCTTCCAGCTTAATAAACAGATCATGCAAACGGCTGGTGCCGGAAAGTCCTGTCTCAAACGCTGCTTCAAATAGGGTGGCCTGACTTTCCTTTAATAATTTTTTGGCATATTCCAGGCTAATGTATTGTAAAAACTTCTTGGGAGTAGTGCCGGCCCATTCACTGAACAGGCGCTGAAAATGAAAGGGACTGAGATGCACCTTTCCGGCAATATCGTCGAGATTGGGCTGCTCTTTAAAATTGGCCCTGATATAGTGGATTGCTTCCGCAATCCTGTTGTAGTTAATATTTTGCTGCACTGTTATCATTTCATTCCATATTCAGCAACAAAGCTCCTTAATATCGGGCAGTTCCGGAATCTGAAACTTGCTAAAATCTGTGCTGGGGAAAACTTATAATCCTGTTTTACCTTCCATCCAGTAGCCTTGCGCAAAGATCCTGCCCCTGACATTATTCTTTTTCAACAACTTTTTACACGTTTGAACAGACTGTACATTTCCTGTAAGTATAAAATTCGCGTCCAGCCATTCCGGCTGGAGGAAAAAAGGTAAAGCAGGAAGTTCCCGTTTCAAATTTTCTTTTGAAAAAATAATAAAATTTTCGAGTCCCAGTAAACGCGGCAGATCTTCACTAGAGGCATCGAGTTCGAAATAGAACCGGAAGATATGATCGTTTTTTTTAAGAAAAGAATAAAACGAGCAAGCCAAAGCCAACGAAGTTTCATCACCGAAGAATACCTGCCTTTGTATAGCAGCATTATACTGTTTAATCCCTCTGGGCATGCCAATACGAACCTTATCGCCCGCATGCAGCTTCTTTATAAATCTGCAGCCAGGCGCATCGCTATGAAGGAATACAAGTAATTCCAGAATACCATTTTTTACATCTGCAAAGGAGGCCGTATAATTCCTGTATTCCGTATCGCTTACCCGGATAAAGATCGCATAGCCAAGTTGAAAATCGAGACCATTAAGATCACCTTCCAGGCGGATCCTTTTCATTCGTGGATTTACATAACAGGCTTCCGTTACCGTTAAAACAGGCATTTTAGAAGCCATCAGGCTTTCAACAACATCACCAAACCATTTTGCAGCTCTTGGCATTTTATTTCAATTTAATGCCGCAAGTAACAAGTTGCTGCCACCAGAAACAATGGAGCTTTATATGTGTTTATTGGATAAATCGCGGTTTTTGTTCCTGAAAGCAAGAGCCGACATACCCGCTGTTTTTGTAAAGAGACGGGAAAAATAGGCATAGTCTTCGTATCCCAGGTCAGCAGCAATTTCCTTAACTGTTTTGCCGGAGTGATAAAGTAAACGTTTCGCCTCCAGTACTACTCTCTGGTGAATATGATAAGAAACCGGGTAGCCCGTGGCGGCCCTTACACATTCGTTCAGGTAAGAAGAAGACACATGCAGTGCTTCGGCGTATTCGGATGGACGCTTCATGGTACTGAAGCTATTCTCCAGCAATAGTTTGAAACCACTTGTAATGGTACTAAAACGCGAAGAAGGTTCAGCGGCCTCCTGTCGTTCAAGATATAACGAAACGAACAATCCTATAAAAGCATTACTGCAATCTCTTAAAAGAGGGAGATATAAATTATCTGACTTCTTTTCAAATACGCTATTGCACAAGCTCGCAGCCTGGTTAAAAGTGACAACTTTATCAGGCTTCAGCCACAACGGCTTTGCCGGAGTTATCTTTTGCTCCAGCAACTGGAAATAGTGCGCGTAAATATTATCATCTTTCACTCCCAGCATGAAAGCTTCTAAACCCGATGTATTCAGAAGACGATGTACCTGGCTCGGATGCATATAAAGCATAACAGGCCCCTTCAGCTTGTATTTCCTGAAGTCAATTTCCATGACGCCACTCCCGGCTTTTATAAATACGAAAATATGATAGTCATGCCTGTGAGAATGATCTGCTTCATCGAGCATCGCCACATCGCCTGACACAACATTACCAATGACAATACCTGTCCGGAATTCACCACCCAGCGGTTTAACAGGAATAGATGCTTTTTTACGCATAGCAAACAGTTCTGCCTGAAAGTTATATAAAGGTTACCTTTTCAGTACAAAAGGTATAAACACAAAATTGCGTTGCTGTGAAGTTACTACTAAAATATACCGGTATTACACTGTTAAGCATTGTGGCTTTTGTGTTGTTATATCTGGGAAGTGCATGGGTATTATCCCGTATTCCCGTAAAAGCGGAAACAGCAGGCCAACCTGCCGTAGAGATCTACCTTTTGAGTAATGGTGTGCATACCGATATAGTTATGCCGGTTAAAACGGAATACAGGGACTGGAGCAGCACTATACTGTATAGCAACACACGCAGCAACGACAGCAGCCTTTCTTATATAGCATTCGGATGGGGCGATAAAGGGTTTTACCTGGAAACGCCTACCTGGGCGGATCTGAAAGCCCGCACCGCCTTTCGTGCAGCCTTTGGATTAAGCACTTCGGCTGTACATGCTACTTTCTACAAAAAACTTACAGAAGGTGCGGAATGTGTGAAGACCACCATCAGCCCCTCTCAATATCAAAGGCTCATTGCCTACATAGATAACGGCCTGCAAAAGAATAGCAATGGCGCTCCGATAGTAATACCAACAGAAGCCCGCTACGGCGCCAATGACGCATTTTACGAAGCCAGGGGTAGTTATACCCTTTTTCATACCTGCAACACCTGGACTAACAACGCGTTAAAAGCCAGCGGCCAAAAGGCCTGCCTCTGGACACCTTTTGACAGCGGCATATTTTACCAGTACAGGAAACATTAGGTATGTTCTTAGCAGGCCCTTGCTGGCATTGTTACCTGTATTGACGGATCGGGAAACGGCTGCTTTCAGCAGCCGGGTTATACGGTTGCAAGTCACAAACATCAGATGTTTAAATAATTCCCTACCTTTGAAACATCAGATGTTTAAATCCTCATCATTATATGGCCAAGCTTTCTGACAGGGTTATTGCTGCTTTGCAGCGGGATATCAGCCAGGGTGCTTTTAAGGTTGGGGAGAAAATACCTCCCGAGCCGGAACTGATGGAACGTTACCAGGTTGGCCGTTCCACAGTACGTGAAGCTGTTAAAACGCTGGCTATTTCTGGTGTACTGCGGGTACAACAGGGAGATGGCACTTATGTGCATAAGAAAACGCAGCGGGAGACGCTGAGTGAACAATTGCGTCGCTCCGATGCTGTTGAAATTAACGAAGTAAGAACGCTGCTGGAGACAGAGATTGTAAGGCGTGCAGCTTTACACAGAACCGAAGATGACCTGCAACGCATACGGCAGTGGCTGGATAAGCGTGAAAAAGCAATCAGCCAAAGCCAGGTAAAGGAATGTGTTGATGCAGATATACAATTTCATCTTGCGATAGCCGATGCGGCATCGAACAAAGTGATGGCTGAGTTGTATAAAAGCTTCACAGTGGTGATCAGGGACTTTTTCAGGCAGCGGGATGCAGGCAGCGTGAAGTGGTTTGCTGCCAGTCACCCGCTTCACGAAGCGCTTTACATGGCCATCAGCCGGAAACAGCAACAGCGTGCGGCGAGTATAACAAAAGAAATATTACAGAACAATAATTAGAAGACAGATGCTTATTCTTTCATTTACATTGATATTGCTGTTGGGTGCCTACCTGGCAGGTTTAACAGGAGCCTTAACCGGACTGGGTGGCGGTGTTGTGATCATCCCGTTACTGACATTGGTATTTCATATCGACATGCGTTATGCGATCGGAGCTGCACTGGTGTCATCTATTGCTACATCGTCAGGTTCAGCAAGCGCTTATGTAAGAGAAGGCATCACCAATATACGCGTGGGAATGTTCCTGGAAATAGCCACCACTATTGGCGCAGTCACCGGCGCTATGATCGCTGTGTATACACCCGTGAACCTGGTAGCCATCATCTTTGGTCTTACGCTTATATTCTCTGCCGCCATGACATTGCGTAAAAAGAATGAACATGCAGAAACAGAAGGCAGTCCTTTAGCAGCAAAGCTCAAACTCAATGGATCCTATCCTACCCCATCCGGCGTTGTTCATTATAATCTTCGTAATGTAGGCGGCGGGTTTTCCATTATGACGCTGGCAGGTATTTTGTCGGGATTGTTAGGGATTGGTTCAGGCGCTTTAAAAGTACTGGCGATGGATACTGCTATGCGTATTCCCTTCAGAGTTAGTACCACTACCAGTAATTTCATGGTAGGAGTTACGGCTGCCGCCAGTGCAGTAGTGTATTTACAGAGAGGGTATATTGACCCCGCTATTGCCATGCCTGTGATAATAGGTGTATTAGCAGGGGCCTTTACAGGCACCAAACTGCTGATGCGGCTGAACCCGAAAAAGCTTAGACTTATTTTCAGCATCGCCATTACACTGGTAGCCTTACAAATGATCTATAACGGCTTACAACATAAGTTCTAATTATAATTTACTGAAACATGAAACTTAGTGATACCAAAATAAACGACAGGGGCATAGAAATATTCATCGGCAGGTTTCTCCGCTGGGGAGTGCTTAGTTCCTGTGCCGTAGCCATTGCTGGCGGCATTCTATATCTCGTTAACCATGGCATGGAAGTAATGCCCGACTATACTGTATTTCATGGCGAAGATGCCGGCTATACCAGCTTACCAGGTATTATAAAAGGACTCGAGACCGGAAGCGCGAAGGAGGTGATACAGGCTGGCGTCATCATATTACTGGCCACGCCCATTCTGCGTATCTTTCTTTCCCTGATCTCCTTTATCCTTGAAAAAGACAGACTTTATGTATTTATTACTGCTATTGTATTGTGCATCATACTCGGCAGCATGTTCGGCGGATTGAAGATATAAGGGATCAAAGCTTTACCGCTTTCCTGCCATCCCATTTATACTGTTCGCCGGAGCTGGTCTTTTTCATTTTAGGTTCACCATCTTTATCCATTTCATCCAATGCTTCTTCCTCTTCAATGAGTTTTATGATATGGCCTGGTTTCCCGCCCGATTCGCTTGGGAACAGCAATGTTTCAGAATGATAATACACACCGGCATCAGCAATATGCATTTTTCCGGGTAATGGTAACAGCTCAGCACCTGTCCAGCCAAAGTAAAAATAATCATCGGGTATGCCACAGGCTTCGCCTGAAAAATAAATACGAACGATATGTGTAAGCCCTTCCAACCCCATGCTTCCTGTCAGCAATTTACCTGATGAAAACGATGTAGCTTCACTGCTCTTCAATGGCCAGGAAACATCTGCCAGCTTTTTGTTTTCGTTGTTAACGACTTTCAATCTCACCATACAATCCCATCTTTCCACGTCATCTTTTTTTACGTTGACCACCCTGTCAAGCCCATAGAGGAAACGGGTATTGCCGTTGTTACAACAGCCAAGCGTAGTGAGTCCTTTCCAGATAAAACCTTCCTGGTTACTATCGCCGGCAACACGAACCCGGATCCAATTTGCAGAAAAGCCTTTCATACGTTGCCTGTGGGCTTCCTTCACAAAAACTACCTGGGTGCCATTGGGTAACTGCTGCAATATTTTTCCCGATGCAGCGGGTTGATCGCGCAGGAAGGTGGTATCGGCAAGAATGGTTAATGTATCGCCGGCTTTGTTTTCTGTAGCATAGAGATTAGAGCCCGGAGCATCATAGTCCTGTGCGGACAAGGTTTGCAGTGTAAACAAACAGGTAAGCAAAAGGCAGAGCTGCCTGATATGGAGTGTTATTTTCATGGAGGCAAGTTAAAAAATTATGCTTTATCATCCTGTATACTGCATGCAGGGTAGTTTGTTTTCCCGATTTTTGCCGCCCTATATTTGTAAGTATGAAAGTTTGCATTGCGGAAAAGCCAAGTGTGGCGCGGGATATTGCTGAAGTGCTTGGCGCCAGGCAACGCAGAGATGGTTACTATGAGGGTAATGATTACCAGGTAACCTGGACTTTCGGGCATTTCTGCACGCTGAAAGAACCCCATGACTATCATGAGCAATGGAAATTCTGGCGGCTGGAAGACCTTCCTATTATACCCGCCACGTTTGGCATTAAACTGATAGAAAACGACGGCGTACAAAAACAATTCAAAGTTATAGAGCAACTGGTTCAGCAATGTGAAGAGGTGATCAACTGTGGTGACGCCGGCCAGGAAGGCGAGCTCATTCAGCGGTGGGTATTACAAAAAGCAAGATGCGCAGTACCTGTTAAAAGATTATGGATATCATCGCTTACGGAACAGGCCATAAGAGAAGGTTTTGAAAAGCTGAAAGACAGCGATCAATACAACAACCTTTATGCTGCTGCCAGTGGAAGGGCTATCGGCGACTGGCTGCTGGGCATGAATGCCACGCGGCTTTTTACCAGGAAATTCGCAGCAGGCAAAAAGGTGCTGCTGTCTATAGGCCGGGTACAAACGCCAACCCTGGCTATGATCGTTCAACGGCAAAAAGAGATCAACGCCTTTGTATCGGAAGAATACTGGGAGTTGAAGACTATTTACCGTGATACGGAGTTCACTGCCACCATCGACCGCCTGCGCGCGCTGGAAAAGGCAGAAAAGGGACTTGCCTATTTGAAGGAACATGAATTTACCATTACGTCATTCGAGAAAAAAGAAGGCCGGGAAGGCAACCCCAGGCTGTTTGACCTTACAGCATTACAGGTAGCAGCTAATAAAAAGTATGCCTACAGTGCCGATGACACGCTTAAATACATTCAGAGCCTGTATGAGAAAAAGCTGGTGACCTATCCCAGGGTTGACACCACTTATCTGCCTGAAGATATGTACCCGAAAATAGCAGGTATATTACAGGATATGACACCTTATGCTGCCTTAACGGCTCCATTACTTGAGCATCCTATTCCAAAACTTAAAACTGTTTTTGACGACAGCAAGGTCACCGATCACCACGCTATTATTCCTACAGGCATCTATCCTTCAGGAATAGGACAGGAAGAAAAGAGGGTGTACGACTTAATAGCCCGGCGTTTTATTGCTGCTTTTTACCCGGAATGTAAGATCTCGAATACAACGGTGTTAGGTAAGGCAGGACAGGTTCCGTTTAAAGCTACTGGTAAACAGATACTGGAACCGGGATGGAAAGAAGTATATGTCAATGATTCGAGCATCAAGAAAGAAGGTGAAGAAGACGAAAAACTGATCCCGGTTTTTGAGGTGGGTGAAAGTGGACCTCATACGCCCAGAATACATCATGGCAAGACAAGTCCACCCAAACCCTATACAGAGGCATCGCTGTTGCGTGCCATGGAAACGGCCGGCAAGCAGGTGGAAGACGAAGAGATGCGCGAATTGCTTAAAGACAACGGCATTGGGCGCCCGTCTACCCGCGCGAATATTATAGAGACGCTGTTCCGCAGGAAGTATATAGAGAAACGCAAGAAAAACCTTTTTGCCACACAAACAGGCATAGATCTCATAGATACCATACAAACGGAGTTGTTGAAAAGCGCCGAGTTAACCGGTTTATGGGAGCGGAAACTCCGGCAGATAGAAAAGGGCGCCTATTCCATAGATACCTTTAAACAGGAGCTGATACAAATGGTAGTGGATCTGACCCATGAGGTAAAAACCAGTCAGCACCGCGTTATTTCTATTGCAGCGGATGCCCCTGCGCCCATGCCTGAAGCAGAAAAGCCTAAGAAAGACCCCAAACCTAAGGCTCCTAAAAAAGCGGTAGTGGTGGAAGAACTGCAATGTCCCAAATGCAAAACAGCACTGCTCAAGAAAGGGAAAACAGCTTACGGCTGCACCCAGTTTACAGTATGCGGGTTTAAGATCCCGTTTGAGGTTGGTGGAAAGATCCTGTCGGACAAACAGATATCAGATCTTGTTACCAAGGGTAAAACCGGGAAGATCAAAGGATTGCAGTTTCCGGAAGGAACAATTGACGCCAAATTGGTCCTGAATGAACATTTTGCGATAGAACCCGAAGCCTGAGTGAAATGTTAGGTTTATTCCTACATTTGAGATACAAGTAAAAACGATGTTATGAGTGAATTTTTGTATTGCCATGATCCATTGGATGAGGAAGTTGGTGAATTCCTGCTGCACCTGGGTAATCCCGGCGCATTGATTAAAATTATTCCGCTGGAAGACGAGGAGGCCATTGACAGTGAAGAGTTTATTCATAAAATTTTTATTTATGAAAATGAAGATGGTGACAGTGAATCGTACCAGCTGATCTTTACACCTCTCGCAACAGCGATGGAATCGCCTGCGAGCCCATCGTCGGAGCGTATTCACGAGGTTCTGGAATCTGCGTGGGAGTACTGGACAGAAGTGCTCAACTGGGAAGAAGACGAGGATGACGAAGAATAAAAAAGTAAAAAAATATATAAAAAAGCCAGGTTAATTCAGTAATTTTTCCTGTACAAAACCATTTGCCAAACGTACATTAAACTTTTCGTTCACAGCATAATGCAAAGAATGAACGAAGCGTTTAACGGAAGTTCCTCTTGGCTTAAATAAACACTATTTGCAAGAGAAATTTATTGTGCATGAGAAAGAAGATTGTATTGGCCTGGCTTGCATTATTATTCTTAGGTATCGTTACCCTGTTCTGGTATAATGAATGGAAATACAGCCTGCCCACACCCGTACCCGAATCGTACCAGGCTGTTGCTACCGGAACAGTTATAAAAGCTGCACAACCAATGGTGCAGAACAAACAGCCTTTATTCCTGCATTTCTTCAATCCTGATTGTCCCTGCTCCCGGTTTAATACTACCTATTTCAAGAAGCTGGTGAAAAAGTATGAACATGTTGCACGGTTTGTTATTGTACCTATGAGCAAGAAGCCAATAACAGCTGAAGAGATCCGGTCCCGTTTTGACCTGTCGTTACCCGTTATTTTTGATACATCACTGGCAAGAACCTGCGGGGTTTATTCTACGCCGCAAGCTGTTATCATTGACACAAGCTATCATTTGTATTACAGAGGCAACTACAACAAAAGCCGTTATTGTACCGATACCCAAAGCAATTATGCAGAGATAGCACTGGAGGCGCTGCTTAACCAGCGCCCGCATGTACAATTCGACAAGTATGCGCTACAGGCATATGGTTGCCAGTTACCCACCTGCACACAATAGTCTATGGATAGAGAGCCAATAAGCCATATTACCGAGGAAGAGCAGGCGCATATCATCGCCTTTAATCTTAACGTAAAAGAACGTTCTGACAGGATCATACATTTTTTCCTGATCGGCTTTTTTATGATTGGCCTGGCTTTGTCCAATTTTTATGATACATGGACTATAGCAATGGGTGTAGGAGGATTATCATTGCTGGCTTATTATTCTGCGAAAATAGCATTACCGGAATCGACCTTATATCAATATGTATTGAGCAGCGTACTGGCAATTTTTATGGCCCAGTTCATTTACCAGATGCATGGCATGTTTGAAATGCACTTCTTTGCGTTTATAGGCAGCGCCATTCTTATCACTTACCAGAACTGGAAGCTGCAGATACCGATCATGCTGATCGTATTACTGCATCATTCCATATTCAGTTACCTGCAGAATACGGGTTATGAAACTATTTACTTCAGCCAGCTAAGCTATTTTGAGGTTCCCACTTTTATCATTCATATACTGCTGGCTGCCGGGATCTTCTTTATATGCGGACTATGGGCTTACCAGTTGAAGGAGTATAATCAACGGCAGATACACCAGCTGATAGCCATGCAGCGTTTGCAAAAGGAAACATTGGTGCTGCAGGAGCGCAAGCGAAATGAAGAAGTATTACGCCATGCCAATGAGGAGTTGCTAAGATCGAACCAGGCGCTTGAAAAAGCGTATCTGAACGCAGAGCGGGCGCTTATGCAGGCTGAACATGCCAATATGGCCAATGAAGCGAAAAGTATATTCCTCGCCACTATGAGCCATGAAATAAGAACACCGCTGAATGGCGTACTGGGCATGTCGGCATTACTTGCAGAGACACCGCTTACACAAAAGCAACGCGATTACACCAATACCATAGTAAGCTGCGGCGAAAGCCTGCTAAGCCTGTTGAATGATATCCTCGATTTCAGTAAGATTGAATCGGGGAATATGGAGCTGGAGAAAGAAGACTTTGACCTTCAGCTATGTATTGAAGATGTGCTGGAGATCTTCCGCAGCCGGGCGATAGAAAAGAAACTACTGCTACATTATGAGATAGGTAAGAACGTGCCCTCGTCTATTACCGGTGATGGATTAAGATTACGCCAGGTGATCACCAACCTTGTAGGCAACGCGCTCAAATTCACGCAAACGGGCTCTATTAAGGTAACAGCAGATGTTTACCAGCCTTCGCCCGATGAAAAGCTTCAGCTCTTATTCCAGGTGTGCGATACAGGCATTGGCATACCCAGCGAACAACAGGAACGGTTATTCAAAGCATTTACGCAACTGGATTCTTCCACTACCCGTAAATATGGTGGTACCGGCCTTGGGTTAGCGATCTCCGAAAAGCTGGTAAAACTCATGGGCGGGCGCATATGGGTACAAAGCACACCCGGAGCAGGATCGGTGTTCCTTTTCACCATCCGGTGCCAGGCGGCGCCTTATGCGCAAACCAGGCATATTTCAAGCGGTATATTACAGCACCCTTCTCCACTTGATGATTTCTCCAAAACAGAAGTGCTTCCGGCAGGTTTTGCGTTAAGTCATCCGTTACGCATACTGGTTGCCGAAGACAACCTGATGAACCAACTGGTGATAACAGAAGCACTGAGCCGACTGGGTTACGAAGCAGAGGTTGTAGAAACAGGGCTTGCTGCGGTAGATGCTATCAGCAAAGGCGCCTACGACCTTATTCTGATGGATATACAAATGCCGGAAATGGGTGGGCTTGATGCAACACGCACCATCCGTCAGTTGGGTAAAGAGCCTGTGATCATAGCGCTTACTGCAAATACTATCGAAGGCGACAAAGAAGAATGCCTCCAGGCTGGAATGAACGACTATTTAAGTAAGCCCATCCGACTGGAGGCATTGGTGGCAACGCTTGAAAAATGGGCGTCGCACACTGCCGAAGATAACTAGAACTCGTAAGCAACCGTTAGCGCAATACGCCGCAACGCATAATCCAGCTTTGTATCGTTATAGATGACACGGCTATTTATCCATGAACCTACCTGATATAATTCAGTAAGCTTTTTAACGGAATAGCCGAGAGAAAAGAAGAGGGCTTCTCTTCCTTTTCTGAATACGTACATGCCGGCGCCGCCGTTAAAATATGTACCATTGTTGTATACTGTTCTTCCCGTTGTACCGGCGTTCGTATGCTGATGATCTAATGCCCAGGCTACGTTATAACCTCCCTGGAAAAAGAGAAAGGGTGCAAGTTGTCCTTTCCATTTGTATTTCAGATCAAGATATATTGGCAGAGATCTTATCTTGTAATAATCGATAGCTACGCCTGCTCCTATCTGCCACTGATGTAAACGCAGGCCCGTGCCAAGTGAAATTGCCTGGCTTACATTATGGTCGCCATTAAGCAACGTAACCGCCGGGCTGATATATAAACCAACTGTACTGTCTTTTTTTTGAGCAGATGCGGTTACAACTATCAATAAGAGCAGGAAAGCAGGAAGTTTTTTATACATATTAATTCTTTGCCCAGGTGAGAATGGAAAGTTGTTTTATGTTGGCGGGACTGGTATAGTCCATAAAGTGTAATCCATCTTCTGCCATTACAAGGGCCAGGCCGTTTAACGCAATAACATCCAGCGCATTAAAACCTGTTATGGTAGTTGTTAGCTTCATATCTACAGGGTCTGTTGCATCAAAAACCTTGAGACCAGAAACACCATCGCAAACGAGTAGCACATTTTCATCTTTAGACAGCCCCTGAGCATTGCTGAATATTCCACTGTATTGCTTTATTAGAACGGGTTTGGTAAGGTCTTTTACATTCACCAGTTCGAGCCAGCTGCCGGACGGGTTTGTAGCTGTTGCCCTCACCGCTCCGCGCAGGGTAACATATGCAAAGTCTCCATCTGCGATAACAGGATCCCATGCCTGCACATGCAGCAATTGTGAGAGCAGTGCAGGATTGTCTTTATTACTAAGGCTATAGATATACATACCCAACTGAGAGCCTATAAATAAATTATTTTTATAAGGGAAAATAGTTTCTATCAGGCCTCCTATGTTTTGCTTTTTAACAAAAGAAGGGGCAGCTGCATTTGACACATTCAGCACATTCATGTCGCTATAGCCAACGGTATATAACCTGTCGTCATTCAATGCAAAACGGGCCATGGAACCGCCTGTACTATTACCACCTGAAGTAGATTTGGAAGAATTGGAGCTGGTGAGGCTGAAGAAAGCGTCGTTGAGGACAACAGAACCATTAAGCGTTTTATCAAACTCTGTATCGAAGCGGCGGGTAACTACGGTATCTACTTTTTCCCAGTCAACAAGGATCTTGCCTGAGCCGGAAGCCAATCCGGCATACCTGTCCGGAAATACGTTGTCCATGAATTGCGTAAGCTTTGTGTTACGCGGATCTGCGATATCAACTACCACCAGAGAGGTATAACAGTCTGCATACAAATAATGATCTCTCACAGCAAGATCCACACAACCCGGAATGGCTACAAAGCCAATGTTTGCGGGGGCCGATGGGTTTGAGAAGTCAATGATATGTACTCCTTTATTCAACTCGGAGAGATAAATAAAATTGCCTCTGACGGCAAGCTTTCCGGTAGATTTTATAGACCGGGGCGTACTGCTTTTAATGCTCGCTTTTACCTCATCGGGAACCTGGTAAACAGGCCTGTAAAAGCTATAACTTTCAGTGATCTTGTCTTTGGTGCAACTAAAGGAGAAAATACCAATCGTCATTGCCAGCAGCACATACACGACAGATTTCTTTTTCATATAAGCATTGTTTCCATCGTTGACCACCAGCGACGCGAAAGCGTTGCACACCTTTTTTATTTATTTGCTGGCTTCCCTGGACAGAATATAATTGGCCACCCATTGAAAAATAAACACACCCAACAGGTAAAGCATACTTACATTATTAAGCAACTGGTTGGAAACAAACGCTATAGTTACCGCAAGCACTCCAAGGAATGCCAGAACAGCCGTATACGCAACCAGGGTTTTCCGGCTTTTTACAGACCGGAACATGACGCTGAGCGGGATCATCATAGTAAGGCCGAATACGATCATCGCCAGAGGAGCTTCCGTATTCATTACAGGCAGCAATATGGCGCCTGCAAGTGCAGTCAATACACTGAGCGCTACAAAATTTGAAGAACGCATTTCGTCAGGGCTCAGCAGATGTTTGCCATATTTATTGAAACGCAGGAACAGGTTGGCCAGAGGCGTCATTACCCAGGTAGAGAATGCAAACAATGCGATGATAATAATCAACGGCGTAATTAAACCATTCAATGGCGGGAACATTTCGGCCAGTGCTTCGAGCAGGTAACGGCCAAGGAAGATCCCTATGATAAAGATCCATTGAAGTTTAGACTTCATATTACCCATCCAGAAAGCATAACGCAGGAATAGTCGGTACAGGAAGTACCTGGCTTTTAAGGCTTCGGCCATACCGGCCTGTGCGAGTTTCAGGTTCGGGTCTTTTTGCAGGGCTATTGAAAAGTGGTTCAATGCTTCTTTATGAGAACTTTTTTCCAGCAATCCCCAGCCATAATTGGCGTGTGTATAAGCGTTATCGGGATCTTCGCGCAGGGCGCCCTGGATCGTACTAAAAGATTCTTCTTTCCGGTTTAATTTGAGTAAAGCGGTACTGCGTGCATTTAATGCAGAAATATTCGCAGGATCGAGCTCCAGGGCTTTTTCGGCGAGGATACGCGCCTCTTCAAACTCCTTTCTATCGAGCTTCAGCAGGGCAAAGAGTGCGAAATAAGCGGATTCGTAGGGTTGCAGGTTGATGGCCTGCTGCAGGTCCTTTTCCGCATTGTTATATTTATCTAGCTGAATATAAACACAGGCGCGTTTATAGAACAGGTAATCTGACGACGGATCAAACCCGATAGCGCTGTTCACCAGATCCAATGCTTCTTTGGGCATGTTTTGCTGCAGTTTTACTTCGCAGAGTAAAGCAAGCACATGAACGTTGGCAGGATCTTCTGCAAAAAGGCCGCTTAAGATGTTTTCAGCTTCACGGAATTTTCTTTGCTGAAGCAGAAGGCCCGCGCGCTGGATCAGATGATCGGACATGCTATTTTTTTATTTTCAGGAATTGAAGGATGTCATCGTATAAGCCCGATTCATTGGCATAGAGTGCAAAGTTCTTTGCTATGGAGAACCATTCCCGGGTACTTGCTTTATGCTTTTTAGCAGCATTAAGCAGGTCTTTTGTTTTAATGGGTACTGGTATGCCGTCTTTGAAAGCGGCTTCCAGTTTTTCTTCGATGGCGATATCGATCATTGCTTCTATATCGGCTCCTGAAAAGTCCGGCGTATTTTTGCTGATAGTATCGAAGTCAATATTTTCGGTGGGCTTACCCTGCAGTTTCAGTTGCAGGATGGCCGTTCTGGCTTCCTGGTCTGGCGGCGGAACGAAAATAATACGATCGAACCGGCCTGGTCTGCGGAAAGCAGGATCGAGATGCCAGGGCGTATTGGTAGCTCCAAGAACAAGGACGCCTTCATTGGATGCTGCTACGCCGTCGAGCTCCTGGAGGAACTGGTTAATGAGGTGACGGCCGGCAGACTGTTTCATATCCGCCCTGCTGGCGCCCAATGCGTCGATTTCATCCACAAACAGAACACAGGGAGCATTCTTTCTTGCGTATTCAAAAATGCGATGCAGGTTTTTCTCGCTGTTACCGATCCACATATCCAGAATATCGTTCAATCCCACGTTAATGAAACGGGCATTCATTTCGCCGGCGGTAGCTCTTGCGATCATCGTTTTGCCACATCCGGGAGGACCATACAACAAAATGCCGCCTCCCGCTTTTTTGCCATAGGCTTTATAGAGGTCGGCGTGTTTCATGGGTTGAATGATCTTTACTTCAATCTCTTTTTTCACCTGCTGCATCCCTCCTACCTGTGAGAAATTGATGCCGGGATGCTGGATGAACAGAGAATCTTCTATATCATCATCGTCATCATCCTCCCAGTTGTTATCGGGCTGGTTACGCATGCGCAGCTGGCTGTCGAGCTCCTCATCAGAAAAACCGGGATCCAGTTCCAGGATCTTCTGATAAGTATCGCGGGCTGTGTTCCAGTCGTTTTCTTTCAGAGATGATTTGGCGTATAATACCAGTACCTCAAAGTTGGTATCGCTTTTGCGGATAAGGTCTTCGAGGATCACGTTACAAGTGGCGAATGCTTCTTTTTTAAAATACACTTTGGCGAGTCCCAGCAGTCCCTTTTCATTAGTCTCGATAGCCAGTGCATCCATATATTCCTTTTCGGCTTCTTCCAACCTGTTGAGCAGGAACAAGGTTTCGGCCAGATGCAGCCTCAGTGGCACATTATCGGGCGAAAATTTCAATGCCTCCCTCAGGCTATCCACGGTGCTTTGCGTCATATCCCAGATATTACATTTAGTTGTAAAGAACGGAAAAAATAAGGGTTGAAAGAAGAGGTAATATATTTGCAAACGAATTAGTGCGAAGCAAAACCTGTGTTCATGGATTTATTACAAGATATTGTTATCCGTCCCCTGGCAAAGAATGAGCCGGTACCTTATGAGCTTTTATTACTGGCAGACCCATCGAAAGAAATGATAGACGGCTACCTGCCGGGTTCGGCCATTTACGTGGCCCAGTCGGAAGACCGCATCATTGGAGAATATGTATTGTATCCGCTGGGAGGTAAAGCGGCAGAAGTAAAAAATATAGCAGTAGAGGCCCCGTTACAGGGCCAGGGCATAGGGAAGCTGCTTTTGATGCATGCAGTTAGTACCGCCCGTGCCAAAGGCTACCGTAGTGTTACCATTGGCACCGCCAATTCAAGTGTTGCGCAGATATACCTGTATCAGCAGCAGGGGTTTCAGATAACGGATGTGAAGGAAGATTATTACCTGCTCAACTATGCAGAACCGATCTATGAGAACGGGGAACGTTGTAAAGACCAGCTGGTATTAACAAAGCAATTATAAACTGATAGTTAAACATAACAGTCATGGAATCATTAAAAGGTAAAAATGCACTGATCACCGGTGCCGGGAAAGGAATAGGAAAAGCAGTAGCGCATGCACTGGCGGCAGAAGGTGTAAATCTTGCCCTGCTGGCGCGTACCGAAAAAGACCTTAAGGAGGTAGCTGCAGAGCTGTGCGGTACGGGTGTAAAAATTGTTTATGCCACAGCGGATGTAGCAGACCGTATAGCAACTGAAGCTGCAATTGGCCAACTTGAAGAAGCACTTGGTAGTATTGATATACTGATCAACAACGCCGGCATCGGCAGGTTTGGTAAATTCCTGGAACTTAGCCCTGAGCAGTGGGAAGAAGTAGTAAAAGTGAATTTGTTTGGCGCTTATTATGTGATAAGGGCTGTGTTACCAGGAATGTTGAGCAGGCAAACGGGAGATATCGTAAACATATCTTCTACAGCCGGCCAGAAAGGCGCCCCTGTTACCAGCGCTTATAGCGCCTCTAAATTCGGACTTATTGGTTTATCTGAGTCTTTGATGCTTGAAGTACGGAAATCGAATATAAGGGTCACTACATTAACGCCCAGCACTATTGCTACCGACATGGCGGTGAATCTGAACCTGACCGACGGCAATCCCGAGAAGGTCATGCAGCCGGAAGACTTTGCGGAATTGATAGTAATGCAGCTGAAATTAAACAGGCGCACCTTTGTAAAAGAAGCGGGATTATGGTCTACCAACCCATAGCTTTTTAGCGGGTTGATGTTATACCAATGATAACCAAAGGGATATGCGTGTATTTAGTACACATACCGTTTGTCACAGTTTGTTAAAAATTGTTTAACAAATATTTGTTCAGGTAAACTATTCCCCGTTATATTTGTGTCCGCAAAAATATTTTGCGTCTAACGATTGTTGCCCATTTACCAGGTTGTTCACACAACTTGTCGTATTACAAATGAAAAAAGCATGTTGCCCTGTCAGCATGCTTTTTTATTTAGGCCAACCTTTCTTCCTGCTTATTGTTTTTTTCAGATCAGTTCGGAGTTTAGTATTTCAAATTAAAGCAGTGTTGTATGCAACTAGTGTATAGATCCTTATTACAGACGGGATATTTTATCAATAACAACTGGCAGCAATGCAGTGAGAATCGTTTTGCAGTTACGAATCCGGCTACGGGAGCGGAGATTGCCACGGTAGCTGATGCGGGTGTAAAAGAAACCGGGGAAGCGATAGCAGCGGCTGAAGCTGCTTTTCCCGCGTGGAGTGGTTTGCCGGCAAAGGAGCGTGCGAAGCTGCTCAGGAAATGGTATGATCTTATTATTGCGCATACCGATGATCTTGCTTTATTGCTTACCAGTGAACAAGGTAAACCACTGGAAGAGGCAAAAGGGGAGATACAATATGGCGCTTCATTCATTGAATGGTTTGCAGAGGAATGCCGCAGGGTGTATGGGGAAATAATACCAGCCCCGGTTGCAGACCGCCGCTTTATGACGTTGAAACAGCCTGTAGGGGTTGTGGCAGCTATTACGCCATGGAACTTTCCCGTGGCTATGATAACGCGTAAGATTGCACCTGCCATTGCTGCAGGCTGCACTGTAGTGCTGAAGCCTGCAGAAGATACCCCTTTAAGTGCATTGGCATTGGCGGAGCTGGCCCGGGAAGCAGGGTTACCGGATGGGGTTCTGAACATTATTCCCAGCACGCAGTCGGCAGAGGTAGGCAAAATATTATGTACACATCCGGCTATTCATAAATTATCTTTTACCGGCTCAACAGGGGTAGGACGACTGCTGATGCAGCAATCCTCTTCTACGTTGAAAAAGCTGGCATTGGAGCTGGGTGGTAATGCACCTTCCATTGTTTTTGACGACGCGGATATCGAGATCGCCGTTAAAGGAACATTAGCCAGCAAGTATCGTAATGCGGGGCAAACCTGTGTATGTGTAAACAGGGTGCTGGTACAGCGTTCGGTTTATCCTGCTTTTTTAGAGGCATACAGCAAGGCTGTAGCAGCCTTTAAAACAGGAGACGGTACAGCGCCCGGTATTCAGATAGGACCACTTATTAATAAGAAGGCTATCGATAAGGTACAGGAGCTGCTTGCCGATGCCTTAAACAAAGGTGCAGAACTGGTTATGGGCGGCCATTTACATTCCGCCGGGCCTTTGTTCTTTGAGCCTACGATCATCAGTAATTGCACGGCAGATATGACACTCAGCCATGAAGAAATATTCGGACCGGTGACTGCTATTTATCTTTTTGATACCGAGGAGGAAGCAATAACATTAGCTAATAGTACAGAATATGGATTAGCGGCTTATTTCTTCTCAAAGGACGTACAAAAGATATGGCGGGTTGCGGAAAAGCTGGAGTACGGCATCATTGGCGTTAATGAAGGGATCATTTCGTTTGCAGAGGTTCCTTTCGGAGGGATCAAGCAAAGTGGTTACGGTAAGGAAGGAAGCTTTTATGGGATAGAGGAATATCTTATTACCAAGTATGTTTGCCTGGGCAATATGTAGCACCCACTCATTATCACTTAAAACAGCAGTGAAGCCGGATTAAATTACAATGATCGTTTGCGCATGCAGGAGCTACATGCGCAAACGATCATGCACCGTGAATACATCATCAGGTATTCTCGTAGATCTTCTCGATCTGGTCTTTGTATTTTTCCATGATCACTTTGCGTTTGAGGCTTAGTTTGGGCGTCATTTCTCCTGTTTCGATGCTCCATTCTTTGGGTAACAGTTCAAACTTCTTGACTTGTTCAACGTGGTTGAACTGCGTGTTTAACCCTTCGATGATGCGGTTGTATTTATCGATCACCTGGGGAAGCTTCACAGCGTCTTCGTTACTGGTGAATGGGATGCCTTTATGCTGCATCCATTTTTTAAGCATGTTAAAAGAAGGAACGATAAGCGCGCCTACGAATTTTCGCTCGGGGCCTACTACCATGATCTGTTCTATGAACGAGTTGCTTTTGCATTTATTTTCGATGGGCTGAGGCGCTACGTATTTGCCGCCGCTGGTTTTGAAGAGTTCTTTTTTGCGGTCGGTGATACGCAGGAATTTACCGTCTTCCCAAACGCCGATATCGCCGGTGTGGAGCCAGCCATCTATCACAGTTTCGGCAGTAAGATCGGGGCGTTTGTAATAGCCTTTCATTACCGTGTCGCCTTTTACACATATTTCACCGTCTTCTGCGAGTTTTATTTCGAGACCATCGAGGGGAAGGCCTACTGTTCCAAACTTGGTGAGGCCTTTTGCTTTGCGGTTAACGGAGATAACCGGGCTATTTTCGGTGGGACCATATCCTTCATAAACGGGGATGCCGGCGCCATTAAAGATGCGCAGTAATCTTTCCTGGCAGGCGGCGCCTCCGGTAACGATAAAAGAGACATTGCCACCGAGGGCGGCGCGCCATTTTTTGAAGACGATCTTATCGGCGATGGACATCTGGAGGTTGTACCACCAGCCACCACTGATATTGTTATCATATTTTTCGGCAAGACTAACAGACCAGAAGAACAATGCACGTTTAATACCTGTTAACTGGCTTCCGGTGCTCATGATCTTTTCGAAAACCTTTTCCAGTAAGCGTGGTACGGTAGTGAAGCCGTTTGGTTTTATTTCCTTCAGGTTGTCGCCAATGGTATCCATGCTTTCGGCATAGTAGATACTGATGATGCTGAAGAGATAAATATAAGTACAGGTTTTTTCGAAGATATGGTTAAGCGGCAGGAAGCTAAGCACTTTGAAATGGGGCGCATCTTCAAAAGGGAAGCTGAGCTTTGAGAGGTAAGCATCCTGCATAATGTTACGGTGGGTAAGCATTACACCTTTGGGCGTACCTGTAGTGCCGGAGGTATAGATGATGGTTGCTACGTGATGTTCGGGAACGGAAGCCTTGATGGATTCCACCTTTTCAAGTAAGGGATCGTTTTCCGGAACCAGAACTGACGACCAGTTTTCTACGCCGTTGACCTCGTCGAACGAAAACACCTTTTGGAGAGAGGTGATCTTACCGAGGATAGCGCTTACTTTATCCATCAGCTCTTTGCTGCTAACGAAAAGATATTTTACGCCTGCATCGTTTAGGATAAATTCAAGTTCATTGGGATTGGTTGTTGGATACAACGGCACGAGGATGGCGCCTGTTTGTTGTACTGCCAGATCAGTAAAAACCCATTCGGGCCTGTTGTTGCTGATGATAGCGATCTTATCGGCATTTTCAACGGTGAAGTCATTTCCACTCACTCCCAGTTTCAGCAATCCGGCACTAAAACGATTCACTATCGTCTCTACTTCTACGGTGCTGTATTTTTTCCACTGCCCATCTTTTTTAGCTGCCAGCATATCATCTTTCGGATGATGCGCAAGCTGATAAGCAACTGCGTCGAATAGTCGTTTACATTCTTTCATATGGTACTTTAAGCTACCTTAAGATAATCTTATTCCATGAAATAAAAAAGTTCCCTCCACGGGGAAAGGAACTTTCAGTATTATTTGAGATTTTACTAACAAGGGATGCGCTTAATGTTCGTAGTGTTGATTTTCAGGCACCTTAAACACACGGCTACGCTGCAGTTTCAGGAAATTCTCATTTTCCTGGGAGTGTGCGCTTACCCATGTCTGATAAGCATCGGGGCTGGCTGCTGCAGTGAAAAGCCATTGATTATATGCATCGAACAGGCCTTCCTGCAAGAGCTGGCGCTGGTGGTCGAATAACCTGAAGGGGTATTGCGCCGCATATTGATTAAACCAATCGAGCACAAACCTTGTGCGAACAGTAGTGAGTGATTCAGGCGTAATACCTTCGCTCAGCAGATCGAGGTGTTTGGCCAGTACACCGGCAACCGCTTTTGTAAAGGGGCTGCCCTGCGTTTCATAACCCTTCAACATACCTGGATTTGCCAGCAATGCCTTATAGTTATCGGTCACAATATTCTTCATGATCACCGTTCTGTCGCTCAGGCTTTCGAGGTTCAGGAATAACTCGCCATAGATCACAGACCAGAGCAGGTTATTCTTGTTATCGTAATAGCGGGAAGCATTGTAATAGTTGGTGCTGATGTTGGGATCGACCTCTATTCCTTTCTCCCAATACCTGATAGCCTCGTCGAGGTTGCTCTGCATAGCATACAGCTCACCGAATTCGTTATATAGTACGCCACTTTTAGGGAACTGTTTCAGTGCTTTCTTATACAGTTTTTCGCATTCTTTATATTCTGCTATGGCTTTGTAACACATGCCCAGCATTTTGTAGCTGCTGGCATCGGCATTTTTATGACCGATCAGTTTTTTAGAAGCTTCTATCGCATTGGCATAATCCTTTTTCAGGTAATAGGTATAAGCGAGATCTTCCTGGATGGCCATGTTACCGGGGTCCTGTTTTGAAGCGCGGTTGAGCACCAGCACTGCATTCTCATAATCACCTTTATACATGAAGGCCTTGCCTGATTCGTAAAGGTTTTTATTATCACTACCACCCTGGGCCATAGCGGTTATGGTGGTATAGGAAAGCATCAACAACAGCAGTGTGCGTATTATCATATAGATTATTGTTATTCGTAAATCAGGTGCGTTAATAAACCATCCCTGAGCTTAGGTTCGAACCAAGTGCTTTTGGGAGGCATTACGTTACCGCTGTCGGCAATGGCAAATAACTGTTCAATGCTTACAGGGTAAAGACTAAATGCCAGTTTCATTTCGCCGCTGTTCACCCTTTTTTCGAGTTCTGCGAGACCACGGATACCACCTACGAAGTCGATACGTTTATCGGTACGTGGATCCTGGATGCCCAGCAGGCTATCGAGCACGTTGTTCTGCAGAACGGTTACGTCGAGGATACCAATGGGATCATCGGAGTAAGTGCCTGGTTTTGCGGTTAATTTGTACCACGCACCGTCCAAATACATGCCAAATTCATGTAAGGCAGCGGGTTGAACGGCACCGGACGCCTTCTGAACGGTGAATTTTTCTTCGAGCAGCTTCAGGAAACCGGCGGCATCATGGCCATTAAGGTCTTTTACCAGCCTATTATAGTCCATGATGTACAGCTGATTAGACGGGAATAATGTGGTGAGGAAATAGTTAGCACCTTCCTGTGAATTATTTCCTAAAGCTTTGCGCACTTTGGCGGCAGAGGCTGCGCGGTGATGGCCATCGGCAATATAGGTGAAGGGTATTTCTTCGGCGAACAGGCTGGTGATGTTAGCGATAGCTGTGTCGTCGTTCACGATCCAGATCGTATGCTGGATGTTATCGTCGGCCGTGAAATCGTAGACAGGGTTTTTCGCAGCTTTCCATTTTTCAATCAGTTCATCCACTGCGGCGTGGTTGCGGTATGCCAGGAATACGTTTCCTGTTTGTGCGCCGGAGGTTTTAATATGGTTGATACGATCCTGTTCTTTTTCGGGCCTGGTGAACTCGTGCTTTTTGATGATATCGTTTTCGTAATCATCAACACTGCTTACGCATACCAGCCCGGTCTGGCTTCTGCCGTTCATTACCAGCTGGTAGATATAATAACAGTCTTTTTCTTCCCTGAAGAGCAGGTCTCTTTTGATAAAGGCTTCGAGGTTTTGTTTGGCTTTCTCATATACCTGCTGGTCGTGGATGTCCACAGATTCGGGCAGGTCTATTTCACTTTTAGTGATATGGAGAAAAGAATTAGGGTTTCCCTGTGTTTCAACTTTAGCCTCCTGGCTGTTGAGAACATCATAGGGTTTGCTTGCAATTTGCTTAGCAAACTGGGCTTGCGGACGAAGTGCTTTAAAAGCTTTAATGATAGCCATTGGTTGTAATTATAACCTCAAGTATTGATTGATAAAAATTATCCTTTTCTGTTAGCGAAGTCTTTCAGGAGATCGCAAACGGCCTGTACGCTGCTAAGCGGTAATGCGTTATACATGGAAATACGCAAGCCACCTACACTGCGATGACCTTTTACACCTATCATGCCGTTCTTTTTACATTCATCGAGGAATTGTTTTTCGAGTTCCCCGTTTTCGAGGATGAATACGGCATTCATAAGACTGCGGTCTTCTTTGGCGACGGTGGGTTTAAAAAGCGGTAACGAGTCGAGCGTATTGTATAGCAGGTCTGCTCTTTCCTTTGCTCTTTGTTCCATTGCCGCCAGGCCGCCGTTGGCGATGATCCAGCGGAGGGTGAGCATACTTACATATACTGCGAAAACAGGAGGCGTATTTAAAAGTGCGCCTGCTTCTATGTGTTTGCGGTAGTCCATAATGGGCGGAATAGGGCGGTTTATTTTGCCGAGCAGGTCTTTTTTCACCACGGTTAGGGTGACACCTGCTGCGCCCATATTCTTTTGCGCTCCTGCGTAGATAAGTGAGAACTTACTGAAGTCCATAGGGCGACAGAAGATATCACTGCTCATGTCGGCAATGAGTGGCATAGACACGTCGGGGATATGATGCCATTGTGTGCCTTCTACGGTATTGTTGGTGGTATAATGCAGGTAAACAGCGTCGTCGGGGACGTTGAGGGTTTTATTAATATAGGTATGTCCTTTATCTTTTGAGGAAGCAGCCACGGCCACCTTTCCGAAGTAGCCGGCTTCTTCGATAGCTTTTTTACCCCAGATACCATTATCGCAGTAGGCTGCCTGTGCGTTGGTATCGAGCAGGTTCATTGGCACCTGCATGAATTGGGTAGTAGCGCCGCCATGGAGGTAAAGCACTTCGTAGCTGTCGTCGATCTGCATCAGCGATTTTACATTCGCCTGGGCTTCGTGAAGCACTTCTTCGAACCAGGAAGTACGGTGGCCGATCTCCAGGATCGACAATCCTGTATTATTAAAGTTATGAATGGCATCGGCTGCCTGGGCATATACTTCTTCCGGCAAGATCGAAGGGCCCGAATTAAAATTGTACATTTTCATCCGTATATAGTTTTGGTCCGGCCGGGGAAACCTTATTTAAAAGCTCCGGGTTACTCCCAGGGACGTTAGGACTGCAAATTAACGGGTTTTGAAGCAAAGGCTTGTTAGTTAACAGGGGTAGTAGTTTCCACCTCGGTAACGCCACCCGAGACGACAAATTTCATGGCTTCGGCCGGCGGCGTGTTCTTAATAAGCCTGATCTTATGTTTGGGAACCAGGTAGGTAACGCCGGAAATAGCGTAGGAATGAGGCACATACACGGCTGCATGGCCGGGGAGGTCGAAATGGGTGACATCTTCGTGTGTCACGAAACCAATACGCCAGACGTCGTCACCGTCGACATTTACGAGCACTGGTTTGTCGAATTTCTTTTTATTTCCTGCAAAGGCTTCGAGAAAATCTTTTACGGAGGAGTAAATAAACTTGACGCCGGGTGTATTTTCCAGGACTTTGTCGAAGACGTGTACGAGGCGGCCGAAGAAAAACGAGGAGGAGGTCCAGCCTACGAAGATCACAATGAGGATAACCACTACAAATCCCAACCCTGGTACCCTTTCGAGTTCACCCGCGCCGTTATTTTCGAGCGCATGGGGGAAAATTCTGTCGATTATATTGGGCAGGATATTGTCGACCGTGGTAAACAGCCAAAGTACGGCATAGACAGTAATGCCAATAGGCGCCAATACTACCAGGCCCTGAAAGAAATACTGGAACAGGTTACGTCCAGGAAACACGATCAATCTTTTCCACTTCGGCATCCGTCTAATTTGGGGCAAAATAATCAAGATTTACAACATAGGGGAAAATGCCTGCCTGGTAGTCTTATCCCAGTATATGACCGTCTATCCAAAAATGCGGATTTCAGGCTTCACGGAAACTCTAATTCACAGAAAAGTTTCCGTAGTTTTATCCTATTCCCAAAAACATGCGGATAATATGAAGGAGAGAATACAGGAAAAAGCGGCAGAACTGTTTTTGCGTTTTGGCATCAGGAGTGTGACCATGGACGAGATAGCCAGCCAGTTAGGCATTTCGAAAAAGACTATTTACCAGTCGTTTGCGGACAAAGACGAGCTGGTTACAGCGGTGTTTGAAGAAATGCTGAACAACAGTAAAAACGATTGTATCGTTGACAGGAGCAAGTCGGACAATGCCGTTCATGAACTATTTCTGGCGATGGACCTTATGGAGGATCTGTTCAAAACCATGAATCCTTATGTATTATATGACCTGGAGCGGTATCATCCGGCGGTTTTCGCCAAGTTCCTGGAGTTCAAGAACGGTTTTCTTTTACAGGCTGTAAAGGACAATCTTGAGTGGGGGATCAAGGAGGAGCTATACCGGCCGGAGATCAATGTAGACACCATCAGCCGGTATCGTATAGGTACAGCTATGATTTCGATGAACGTAGACGTTTTTCCCAATAACAAATTCAATGTGTTACAGGTAGAGCAACACCTGCTGTTGTTATATGCGTATGGCATTGCTTCTCCGAAGGGGATAAAGCTGATCCAGAAATACAATCAACAACGTGAACAAAAAAAAGCATAGTTATATGATGCATTTGAAAGCCGGGGCTGCCTGGTTATTTTGTCTTTTTTACTTACCGGGCCTTCGTGCACAGGAAGCTCGGACGCCCCAGATCCATAGCTTCTCGTTACAGCAGGCGGCGGATTATGCGCAACAGCACAATGTTCAGGTGGTAAATGCGCTGCTTGATGTACAGATACAGAAGCAGTCGAACCGTGGCATTACCTCGCAGGCGCTTCCCAATCTCAGCGCCGAAGGATCTTACACCGATTATCTGAAGATACCTGTGACCGTTGTTCCCGCCGAGTTCTTTGGTGGTGCGCCCGGCACCTTTGCCCCGGTACAGTTTGGCACCAAACACAATGCCAGCGGCGCTGTGAATTTGCGCCAGGTATTATTCGACGGCCAGGTGTTTGTTGGTTTACAGGCGAGGAAGACCTCTATTGACCTGCTTACTACCCAGGCCGCTCTTACGGAAGAGAATATCCGTGCCAATGTATACAAGATCTATTACCAGCTGGTAGTGAGTAAAACACAGATAGCGCAGATCGACGCTAATATAGAGTTGCTGCAAAAGTTTGCGAATGACACCAGGATCATGCATGAAAACGGTTTTGCCGAGGAGCTGGATGCGAACAGGGCAAATGTTCAGCTGGCGAACATTCAAACGGAAAAAAGCAAAGTCCTCAACAGTGTTGCCAACGGATATCTTGCGCTTAAAGTGCTGATTGGCGTGCCTGCTCAAGACTCACTTGTACTTACCGACCCGATCACAGAAGATGAAATAAAAGCAGGCGCACTGGAATCGGGCATTTACAAATATACCAACAGGAAAGAGTTCCAGGCGATGCAACTCACAGAGCGGCTTAACGAATACGATATCAAGCGGCATAAGATGAGTTATATTCCCAGCCTCAACCTTAATGCAACGTATAGCAAAATGGCAATGCGCACCAGCTTCGATCTTTTTGGAAAGGGAGAATGGTTTACCACATCTTATGTAGGATTAAGCTTATCGGTACCCATCTTCGATGGTTTCAGCAGGGCATCCAATATTCAAAAAGCCAAGCTGACATTGCAGCAAACGCAAAACCAGATGGCAACACTGCAGTTGTCAATAGACCAGGAGGTGATACAAGCAAGAAACGATTTCAAGACGGCTATACTGACCATTGATTTTCAAAAAGCCAATACCGGGCTGGCAGAAAAGGCGTATCAGCAAACGAAGAAGAAATTTGAGTCGGGTTTAGCATCGACAACAGACGTCACCACCGCTCAAACCGATTTACGAACTGCACAGAGCAATTATATTTCCGCGTTATACGACGCAGTCATTGCCCGTGTAAATTACCTCAAAGCCACAGGGCAATTAAAATAACCAGACCACACAATTCAAGTATATGCAGAAGTTAGTACACATAACATTATTCGCCTGTATGCTGGCAGCTATATCCTGCGGCAAGAAAACGACGCTGGACGAGAAGAAAGCCGAGCTGGAGAAATTGAAAAAGGAGCAGATCTCAGTGAACGATAAGGTTAGCAAGCTGGAAGCAGAGATCATTAAAATAGATCCTGCGGCGCTTCCTGAAAAGCCGAAACTGGTAGCATTGGAAGTAGTGAAGCCTGAAGCATTTACCCATTATATAGATCTCCAGGGAACAGTTACCTCTGATGATATAGCCTGGGTTACCCCTCAAAACCAGGGTGGACAGGTGAAAGCTATTTATGTAAAGCAAGGAGATTATGTAAAAAAGGGGCAGTTATTATTAAAACTTGATAACGAAGCTGCACGCACTCAACTGGGGCCTCTGGAGGTTCAGCTTGAAAACGCCAAGGACATGTTACGCCGGAGACAAAACCTTTGGGACCAGGGCATCGGTGCTGAAGTAGAACTTATTTCAGCCAAGACAGCTGTATCGAACCTTCAAAAGCAGATTGACGCCGTGAATGTATCGGTAGGGCAATATAATGTATATGCCCCTTCGAATGGCGTTGCTGAAACAGTAAGCATAAGAGTTGGAGAAACGTTCAATGCGGCGGGTGCAACGGTAAAAGGTATCCAGATCGTAAATACGGGAACCCTTAAGGTTAGCGCCAATGTTCCTGAAAATTACATTGGCCGTGTTAAGGAAGGCAGCACAGTATTGGTATCGTTTCCCGACCTCAATAAAAAGCTGAACGTTAAGGTAAGCGTAGTAGGCAAAACGATCGGCGCCACCACCCGTTCTTTTTATATAGAGGCAAAACTGCCGGGCGATCAGCAGTTAAAACCCAACCAGGTTGCATTGGTACAGTTACAGGATTATGCTGTCAACAACGCTATTACGGCTCCTGTTAATACCATGCAATCGGATGATAAAGGCAAGTTTATTATGCTGGCGATACAAGAGCCTAACAAGCAATGGCGTGCGCGTAAGCGCACTGTAGTGCCCGGCGAGCTTTACGGCGATAAAATAGAAATAAAAAGCGGCCTGCAGCCTGGCGACCAGGTGGTAACTGATGGTTACCAGAGCTTGTACGAAGGACAGCTGTTAACCACCCACTAACGCGTTAACGGAGATCATTTTTCCTTGCAGCACTCAACAATCAACTAATTCTCAAATGAGCGCATTAGAAAATTTCACAGGTAAGTTTAAGGAGTTCAAGCCTACTTCCTGGAGCATTAAGAATAAGACCTCTATCTATCTGCTCATGATCATCGTGAGCCTGATAGGCGTTTTCCAGTTCGTTACGCTGCCTAAAGAGCAGTTTCCGGACATTGTGATCCCTACCATTTATGTATCGACGATTTACGTTGGTAATTCTCCCAAGGATATGGAAAACCTGGTAACGCGTCCTATAGAGAAACAAATCAAAGGCATTACCGGGGCCAAGATCAAGAAGTTCACCAGCACTTCCCAGCAGGATTATTCTGCCATCATGGTAGAATTTGATACAGATGTAAAAACGGATGTCGCCATTCAGAAAGTCAAGGATGCGATTGACAAAGCCAAGCAGGATCTTCCTACGGATCTAACGCAGGAGCCTACTGCATTGGAAGTTAGTATATCGGACCAGCCGGTAATGTATGTGAATATCAGCGGAGACTATGACCAGCAAAGGTTAAAGAAGTATGCCGATGATATGAAAGACAGGCTGGAGGACATTCCGCAGATCAACCGTGTTGACCTGGTGGGCGCTCCTGAGCGGGAGTTCCAGATCAATGTCGACAATTACCGTATGCAAAGCGCCAATATCACGTTTGATGATATTGCCAGCGCTGTGGCGCGTGAGAACGCAGACATTTCGGGTGGTTTACTTGACGTAGGCACCATGAAACGTAACCTGCAGCTGAAAGGGCAGTTCAAGACTTCTTTTGATATTGAAAAAGTAGTTTTAAGAAACACTGCCGGCAACCCTGTTTACCTGAAGGATATTGCCGTTATCAAAGACACCATAAAAGAACGGGAGAGCTATGCCCGTCTTGATGGCAAAAACGTTGTTACTTTAAACATCATCAAACGTTCGGGTGAAAACCTGATAGAGACCTCTGAAGATGTAAAAACAGCGGTAGAGGAAATGAAGGCAACTTCTTTTCCCAAAGATCTGAAAGTAGTAATTACAGGTGATTTAAGTATCAAGACCAAGAGCTCTTTCAATGAGCTTGTTAACTCGATCGTTATTGGTTTCATACTCGTATTAATCATTCTGATGTTCTTTATGGGTGTGGTGAACGCATTCTTTGTGGCGTTGTCTGTTCCATTAAGTATGTTCGTCGCATTTATGTTCCTGCCGGGTGCAGACCTGATCGTAGGCGGGCATGTTACCCTCAACTTCATCGTGTTGTTCGCGTTGTTGTTTGGCCTGGGCATTATTGTAGACGACGCCATTGTGGTGATTGAAAACACACACCGTATATTCACGGAGAACAAGGGCAAGGTGGGTATACGACCTTCGGCGATGGCTGCAGCCGGCGAGGTATTTGTGCCTGTACTTGCGGGAACGCTGACTACACTGGCGCCCTTCTTCCCGCTGTTGTTCTGGCCTGGCATCATCGGTAAGTTCATGATATATCTTCCTACGATGCTCATCTTTACATTGACCGCATCATTGGTAGTAGCATTTATCATGAACCCTGTATTTGCAGTAGATTTCATGAACCATGTCGAGGGAGAGCATAAGGAGCCCAAGTCTGCGATCTTCAAGAAAAAAGGACTGTGGGCTGCCTTGATACTTGGTATCCTGCTTGATGTTGCGGGCGTTACATTCTGGGGCAACCTGCTGATCTTTATCGTAATATTATCGATCATCAACCGTTATGTGATACTGGATGCCATTCACAGCTTCCAGAACAGGGTGTTGCCGTGGATCATGAACCATTATGAAAACCTGTTACGCTGGGCGGTAAAAGGGTGGCGTCCGGCCTGGCTGGTGCTGGCGACTTTCGGGTTGCTGATATTTTCCTTCGTGTTCTTTGGAGCGCGCAAGGTGCCGGTAGTGTTCTTCCCATCAGGCGACCCCAACCAGATATATGTATATCTTAAATTGCCGGTAGGAACGAATGTAG
Source organism: Filimonas effusa (assembly GCF_004118675.1). Lineage (NCBI taxonomy): Bacteria > Pseudomonadati > Bacteroidota > Chitinophagia > Chitinophagales > Chitinophagaceae > Filimonas > Filimonas effusa. The sequence continues at coordinate 396,789 of NZ_SDHZ01000003.1, forward strand.
CGTATACCGACTCCATAACGAACATGCTGGAGAAACGGGTTTACAAGGTGCTGGGAATGGAAAACGGCAAAGCGAATCCTGTTGTTGAAAGTGTGATCACGAACGTAGCAGTGGGCGCGAGCGACCCGAGCAGCGGCGACCGGAGCACCCGTTCGGAACTGGGGCGTATACAGGTTTCGTTTGTGGAATATGAGAAGCGTGAAGGTGTTAGAACCAAACCCATTCTCGATTCCATCAGGAGTGTGATGAAAGGGATACCTGGTGCGGAGATCTCTGTTGACCAGGAGGAGAACGGTCCACCTACCGATCCACCGGTAAACATAGAGGTAGCGAGCGAGGATTTCGATAATCTCATCAAAACATCTGTAGCCCTTAAGAACTACCTTGATTCGATACAGGTGCCTGGCGTAGAAGAGCTGAAGATGGATGTAGACCTTCAGAATCCGGAGATCACACTTACGGTGGACAGGGAACGTGCACTTATAGAAGGCGTATCTTCTTCACAGATAGGGCAACAGATAAGAACAGCCCTGTTTGGACGTGAGTTATCCAAAATAAAGGAAGGTAAAGAAGAATACAAGATACAGTTGCGCAACCAGGAGTTACAGCGTAAGAACCTGCCCGACCTGTTGAATATGAAGATTTATTTCCGGGATATGGCTACAGGACAATCGAAAAGTGTTCCTATCAGTGCCCTGGTAAAAATAGACCTTACCAATACGCTGGGCAGTGTGAAAAGGAAGAACCAGAAGCGTGTGATCACTGTTCGTTCGAATGTGCTGAGTGGTTATACCCCTACGGGCGTAAACCAGGTGATCAAAACACATATAGAAAACTTTAAAGAAAAAGAAGACGGGGTTACCATTAAGCAAACCGGCGAAGGGGAGCAACAGGCAGAAACAGGTAATTTCCTTTTTGGAGCACTGATCGTAGCGCTGTTACTTATATTGCTGATACTGGTACTGCAGTTCAACTCTGTGAGTAAGGCGGTCATTATCCTTACTGAAATCATCTTCAGTGTCATAGGGGTACTCTTAGGGTTCGCGCTCTTTGGAATGGAGGTATCGGTGGTCATGACAGGTGTGGGTATCCTGGGATTAGCGGGTATTGTAATTAAGAACGGTATCCTGGTGATAGAGTTCACGGAAGAGTTGCGCTCGCGCGGGCTGCGTACCAGGGAGGCCGTGATACAGGCCGGCAAGACACGTATTATACCGGTATTGCTGACGGCAGTAGCCGCCATCCTGGGCTTTATTCCGATAGCAGTAGGTTTCAACATTAACTTCATTACCTTATTCTCCGATCTCAATCCGCATATTTTCTTCGGAGGAGATAACGTAGTGTTCTGGAAACCGCTGTGCTGGACAATTATTTTCGGATTAATTTTTGCGTTTTTTATGACCCTGATCATAGTGCCGAGTATGTATCTCATTGCGGAAAGATTGAGAAGGCCTATGCGCAGGATGTACGGAGGCACCTGGATATCGTTCCTTGGCATACCTCCGCTGACCGTTATTTTTCTTCTGTTAATGACTGTAACTTTAATAAAGCATCGCTTTGACAAAGAGCGTCGCCGCCGTAAGCTTGCAGGCAAGAAAGTTAATGAAGCCTTTATTGGCAGCTGGTTCTAGCCTTTCTATGGTTGCAGAAAAGAATAGGGCGCTTTAAAGGCGCCCTATTTTATTTATATAATTCACTAAAGCATTTCAATTACAGGAAGCCTACTAATTCCCCTTGCTTTTGTATTCCGGCAGGCAGTATTTTCTACGCGAAATACGAAGCCGTTTCAAAGCCAAAATGGCATTTTACAGAGAATCCATATTTTGACTGCTACTGCATCAGATATAAGATAATGCTTTACCTTCGCGCAGTAATTCAATACCTGATTTGAAACAAACATTACTCATATTAATGATCGCGGGAATGCTGCTTCAGCAGTTCAGCAAACTGTTTGTTATGGCGGGCTTTGAACTCAAACGCGATTACATTGCTAAAAACCTTTGCGTTAAAAGGAATATCCCCAATAATAAATGCAAGGGCAACTGTCATTTAAAAAAGAAGCTGGCAGAGGAACAGGAAAAGCAGCAGGACAGCGAGTCGCAGCAAGCCGGCATGGAATACTTCGTTCCTTATTTACCTGTTGTTACCGATGCAATCACTTTTCATCTTGTTGACGAAGTGCAACAATACAGTACTACCAATACGGCCAAGCATCGTTTTCTTTTACTTAAGGGTATTTTTCATCCGCCCCGATACGCATAATTACTCTTTATCCATCTTTACGGAATTAGGAATACACGGTCTCATGAATATGAGCAGTTATGCTATGCGCAGGCTGCCTGTTCTGTATGATTGAATAAGACCCGGTGTATCTCATCAACATTATTCACACATCATGCAAGCTATTTGTGCAACCATGCAACAGCTTGTTATACCTGGCATTGCCGGCCGGAATGCCATTCTTTCAATACTATTACAATGCAATTAAAGAATAAAATAACCTATCCCTTGCTCGCCCTGTTTGTTAGCCTGTTCGCTCTCTCCTGCAGCAAGGATAGCAGTACCCCCGACACCAACGAAACAGCGGATCTGCAACAAGTGATCACCCTCAGCAACGATACACATGAACTGGAGCTATACACCGCCAACGGATCATTTTATAGTGGCTACAATGAGATATTTTTGCGTATTAAAAACAAAGACGGGTCTTTTGTAAACAATGCTTCAGTAACCTGGGTCCCTACCATGCAGATGGCGAGCATGCGTCATTCCTGTCCTTATTCGGCGGTAGCCAAAACGTCGAATACCCACTCGCTTTACGGAGGTTCTATAATATTCCAGATGGCCAGTAACGATGCCGAGCATTGGGAGCTTGCTATTTCCTACACCATCGATGGCCAGCCTTATACAGCGTTGGGCCGTATTATGGTAAGAGAAGCCACCAAACGTACCATCAATGTTTTCCGGGGAACGGATAATGTTAACTACATACTGGCGCTTGTTGCACCGGCCAAACCACAGGTAGCGCAGAATGTGATGTCTGCTGTGCTGTATAAGGCAGAAGGTATGAGCGGCTATACTGTTGTTAATAATTTCAAAGTAAAGATAGATCCGCGTATGCCCGGAATGAATAATCACTCCTCTCCCAACAACCGTGATCTTGTGCAAGCAGCTGCCGGTGGTTTATATGAAGGCCTATTAAGCTTAACCATGACCGGTTACTGGAAAATAAACCTGCAGCTGGAAGATGCTTCGGGCAATGTTCTGAAAGGGGAAAAAGTAACAGAGGCCAATGAAAGCAGCAGTATCTATTTTGAAATAGAATTCTAAGTCCGCGAAAGATGAAATACTTGTTATTACCGGCTGCCACCATCCTGATGACAGCCTCTTGTCTCTACAGTCAGGATCATAAACATGAAGCTGACAGCGTTGGGACGCGTCAGCTGGAAGAAGTGATTGTTATTGGCCGCACGGCGTACGATTCTTCGCGCACCATGAAAATGCTGGCATCCCTTGATACTTATCTTGATGCAGCTGCAGGCATTAACATGATCAAAAGAGGGGGTTATGCCTGGGAGCCGATGCTTAACGGCATGGCTACAGAACGTAGTGTGATCACCGTTGACGGTATGCGTATTTACGGCGCCTGTACCGACAGGATGGATCCTATTACCTCGTATGTAGATATTACCCATCTTGCGCAGGCCAAAGTAAGTCATGGGCAATCCGGTGCAAGTCAGGGTTCTACTATTGCCGGCAGTATTGATCTGCAAAGAAAGAAACCGGGCTTTTCAGGCGCTCCTTTTGCCGGCACCGTGTTCAGCGGTCTTGAGACTTCGAATATGCAAAGAATCCTGGGAGGATCGTTCAGCCGTTCGACGAACAAGTTCTTTGGCGATATTAGTTTTATATACCGGGATGCGGATAATTATAAAGCGGGTGGCGGCAAAGAAATAAACTATACACAGTTCACCAAGTACAATATTTCTTCGTCGATAGGTTATAAGCTTAATGAGCGGCAGCATGTTGAAGCAGCCTTCATTTTTGACAGGGCATCGGATGTTGGCTATGCAGCTTTGCCGATGGATGTATCGCTTGCACGGGCTGTAATTGCTTCTGTGTCTTATTTTGTACATCCTTTGAATGGTGTTGTCTCGAACTGGGAAACCAAGGTTTATTATAACACTGTCAAGCATATCATGGATGACAGCAAACGCCCCGATGTTCCTGTAAGGATGGATATGCCCGGACGGGCAAAGACTGCAGGTTTTTATTCGAGGATGAATGGCAGATCGGGCATTCATAATTTTATGGCAAATCTTTCTGCACACTTCAATAATTCATATGCGGAGATGACCATGTTTTCGAATGATGCCAACACGAGGGATATGTTCATGCTTACCTGGCCGGATATCAATACTATGTACGGCAGTGTTTTCATAGAAGATAAAATAAGATGGCTTGCTGGCTGGTATACTACTGTTTCGGCTGGCCTGGGTTATCAGCGCAATGCTGTAAGCAGTACGTTGGGGCTTAACAGTCTGAAGATATTTTATCCTTCGCTGCATGATAGCAAGAGCAGGGTGCTGCCGTCGTTATCGGTGGCTTTAAGCCGTGAAACCACTAACTGGAAGCACCTGGTGCGGGCTGGTTACGGGCAGCGTGCTCCTTCTGTTTCGGAAGCCTATGGCTTTTACCTGTTCAACAGTTTTGACCGCTTTGATTATATTGGTAATCCTTTTCTTGAAAATGAAAAGTCGATGGAAGCGGGTATATCGAGCAGTTACAGTTCGCCGCGTGTTTCTTTAAAAATATTTGGCAACTACTTTCATATACTTGACTATATCATAGGCAGGGCTAATGCCGGTTATTCGGCGATGACCATTGGAGCGGCAGGTGTTAAAACATATGAATCGCTTTCATCGGCGGATATTATAAGTGCCGGAGTTGATGCCGGCTACCAGGTTATTACAGGATTGAAATTAAAATCGGGCATCTCGTATAAATATGGCCGTGATCAATCGGGTGGAAAGCTTCCGCTGATGCAGCCATTTCAATATAACCTGGGAGCAGCTTATGTGAAGAGCAGTTTATCGGCAGAGATAAGCGTACAAGGGTCAGCCTCTTATTCCGACTATAGTAAGGCGTATGGTGAAACGCCGGCAGCTGCCTGGCATATCCTAAATGCTTCGCTTGGAAAAACATTTTCTTTTGGCCGGCAGCAGTTACAGTTAAAGGGTGGTGCAGAAAATATACTGGATAGAAGTTACACCAGTTTTGCTGATTGGAACCGCATTCCCCGGATGGGGCGGAATTTCTTTTTCAATATTATTTATAGTTTGTAAAGCGCGCAGCGCCTGAACATAAGCGGCACTTATGTTCAGGCAGCCGGCGGCGTTGGCAGAATAGGAATAACCGGAGCAGGTTGCCGCTGCATAAGATATACTGCTTCGATGAGCGCATCGAGTTTTTCGTAGAAGAAGATATAACGGCTGCGATCGTGTGCCGAAAGGCCATCGCATTCTTCGCTGCCTATAAACGCTTTTGTAAGCATCCAAAGCTGCTCGCGTGATAAGGAGAGATCAAAGGCTTCGGTAAATTCCTGAAAAGCCAGATTGGGGTGGTTTTGTTGCTGCGGCGGTGCAGGCCACATACAACTGGTGCTATCATCCATTGCGCTATGATTTAAGATTTTAAATGTTGGGGAGATAGCAAGTAGAGAAAGAGAATTCTAAGTAAGTTGTAAAATTAAGGAGTTAAACGTTTTGAGATTGAAAAAATTAGTAATTTTAATTGAAAATCTTATTAACCTTGAATTACCTACCAGAAAATCTATATTTTCTACGGAAGCAGCGCAAGTTAAGGCAAGATGAGATGCTTGCTGTATTGGGTATTTCCGGAGGCACGTGGTCTAATTATGAGAACGGCAAAACAGAGCCTCAGATACAAACCTTAATAGATATAGCTGTATTCTTTGAAGTAAATATTGACGATCTTCTTCGTGTAAGTCTTAGCAATCACCAATCGATTGTTGCACAATCTCCGGGTCCTTACCAATCGGCTGCCAAAAGGCAGGGCGCAGGTAGTGGCGATCATCCGGCTGCCGATAGCATTTTAAAGGAGATGCTGGATGAAATTAAAGGTATGCGGACAGATTTGCGAACGTATTTAGATACTAAGCTGTAATTTTCCTGTATATTAAAAACAGACAACCACATGATCAGCAATCATGAAATAGATTATCGCATTTTCGGCGAAGAAATGCAGTATGTAGAAGTGGAGCTTGACCCTAATGAAACAGCGGTAGCGGAACCCGGCGCGTTTATGATGATGGACGATGGCATTCAGATGCAAACCATTTTTGGAGATGGCAGCCAGCAAACAGGCGGTTTTTTGGGCAAATTATTTAGTGCGGGGAAACGTTTGCTTACTGGTGAAAATTTATTCATGACTGCATTTACGAATGTGGGGCATGGTAAAAAGCAAGTAAGTTTTGCTTCTCCTTATCCGGGGAAGATCATAGCATTGGATCTTCTGCGACTTGGCGGCCGTGTTATTTGTCAGAAAGATGCTTTTTTGTGTGCAGCCAAGGGCGTAAGCATAGGTATAGAATTTCAGCGCAGGCTGGGCACCGGCTTATTCGGTGGTGAGGGTTTTATTATGCAGAAGCTTGAAGGAGATGGTATGGCGTTCATGCATGCCGGCGGACACGTTATTGAGAAGCAGTTGCAGCCAGGTGAGTTGCTGAAAATTGATACTGGCTGTCTTGTTGGTTTTACGCATGGCGTTGACTACAATATTGAATTTATCGGCGGGATCCGTAATACCTTTTTCGGTGGTGAGGGTGTATTCTTTGCAACGCTGAGAGGTGAGGGTAAGGTATGGATCCAGACATTGCCTATCAGTCGTCTTGCAAGCCGTATTATACAATATGGTACTTATAACCGTAAAGAAGAGGGCAGTATTCTCGGTGGTTTGGGGAACCTGCTTGATGGAGACGGGCGATAGCTGATAACAGACGAACTTATCAGTGCCCTGAATATACAGGCGTTTTTTGTCCGGGATAATTATCGATTGTTTCGAATTCGTAGGCGGGGTTCTTTTTTAATTCGGCGATGAACAGTCGCAGGGAATCGGCATCTGCGGGATGGCGGAACATGCGATCATGTGTTAATATCACGAGGTGATTCTTTGTATGCGTTTCTTTGCGTTCGAAGGCAGTTGCAACGAGTTTCATCATGCTGCTTACTGACTGAACGGGTTTACTATCGGTATGCCTGAAGTTCCATTCCACATCCCAGCCGGCAACATTGTATCCTGCGGAATCGAGCAGGTTACATACGGCCTTTACCGTTTTAGAAGCTCTGACTTCGCCTTCTCTTACCCAGGCGCTGTTGCCGGGCAGGCGAATGATCTTATAAGGAACGTTCAGTTTGGTTTGTGCCCTCAGGAAATCGTCCTGGGCAAAATAGGGGTGGCTATAGAAATACTGGTAGTGGCCATTGGCATGTGTGTAGCTATGGTTTGCCAGTAATGACTGCGGGTAGCTGGCGCGGATGGTGTCGACAATACCGCTGAGCCTTTTATCGAACACGTGCTGTCCTACCATAAAGAAGGTAGCTTTCACGCCTTCGGAGCGGCAGATATTATAACAGGTCATGGTTCCGTTTTGCGGACCATCGTCGAAAGTGAGATAGATGTACTGTTTGGTAGTATCGTAAACCGGTTTGGTCCATTTGAATTTAGTAGCTGCTGGTTCGGACAGAGAAATGGCAGTATCGATGCCAGCTTTCTTATCAAGAGCGATCTCAGTGCTATCAGTAGCATTATCTGTGGGTTCAGCGCTGTTACTGCAGCCTGCCAGAAGGGCGATGGTGTTAAACGATATCAGTACCAGCGATTGTAATAGCCGTGCTTCCAATTTAGTCAAAGTATAATCTTTTTGCGGGATTATGCGGTCAAAGATAAAAATACAAAACCGCTTTTTAGAAGAAAAAAGCGGCATTAATTGTATTTTAACTAAGAACAGTGCGACTGGAATTAGCTTCCACGGCTACCGCCCGTTTTAACAGTTTTAACTGTTCCTGCAGCTTTTGCGCCGGGTTTCGCGATAAACTTGGAACCGCCCTGCATATTATTCGTTTGCTTCTTGCCAGTTTTCTTACCGGCATTTTTGTTATTTACGGGTAATGACATACAGTTTTCTTTTAGGCGTTATGAAGATAGGTAAACGGGCCGAAGATAGTTTCTATTTTCTGAAAGCGGTGGCTGAATATATGATCCAGTTGTTTTTTAACATAAAAAGCGTGGGCGATCGAGCCCAGTGGTCCCCAGGGAATCTTATAATGGACGATATCGGTCATTTCCACTCCACCTTCTATGGGCACGAAATGATGCTGGTGATGCCACATGGCGTAGGGGCCGAAGCGCTGCTCATCTACAAAGAAGCGATTTTCCTCCACGTGTGTTATTTCGGTCATCCAATACACTTTTATACCTCCCAGCAGCTTGAGCCTGTATTCAATTATCTGGCCCGGATACATCTTTCCTTCGTAGAGATCGCTGGTAATATCGAAGCCCATATTAGCGGGTGTGATCTCCTTAAGATTGGCCGGGCTGCTAAAGAAGCTCCATGCTTTGTCAACAGAAACCGGAATGCGTTGTGTACATTTTATGACATGTACCATGTAATGTTTTTTGATAAAACAAAATTGACGGCATTTGGTTTAGCGCACCGGTTTGGCCTGCATTACAAACACCAGTTCCCCTCTTTTCACCAGATCACTATGTTTGACAAAAGGCTTTCCAATGGGCTTATTATTGGCGGCTTTACCTATTGTAAAGGATTAGGTTGGGCAAAGAGGCTAGAAGGCCAGTGGCAATAATAGTTACTTAACCTGTTATTCGCGGCGCCCGGAGGAAATATTTCGCTTTATCTTTGCCTCCTTTTAAAGCAAAACAACATGGACAACGGTATAAGCATTCAGAAGCAGCAGGCACTTACAAAGTTAACAGATGGTTACGAAGCGTTTTTATACGACTGTGACGGCACGCTGGCCGACAATATGCAGGCGCATAAGGATTCGTATGTAAAAGTGGCTGCTTTACATGGTTTAACACTGGACGCCGCGATCATCGATGAGTTTGCCGGGTTACCGACTGTGCTGGTGGTAGAAGAGATCAACAAACGTTACGGAACTGATTTTGTACCATTGGAGTTTGCAACTGAAAAATCACGCCTGTTCATTGAAGAATATATCGAGCATACCAAACCCATTGATTTCGTAGTAAACCACCTGAAGGAACATGCCGGCAAAGTTAAGATAGGCGTGGTTTCGGGTGGCAGCCGCCGTACGGTACAAAAAACACTTACCGTGTTAGGCATATTAGACCTGGTAGAGATACTGGTATGTGCAGGAGAAACAGAAAATGGCAAACCTTATCCTGATCCATTTTTAAAAGCAGCAGCAGATCTGGGTGTACGTCCTGATCAGTGTATTGTTTTTGAAGACGGCGATGCTGGTGTTCAGGCAGCAACAGCGGCGGGCATGAAATGGGTTCGTATCGACAAAGTAACAGCTGAAGAGAGCTTATAGCCGTTCAATTGTCAATATTGCAACCGGGGGATGGAAATACTGGTCATCCTCCGGTCTTTTATAAATAGTGTTTACAACGTTCATACCTTTCACAACCCTTCCAAAGGCGGCATATCCCTGTTTATCGGGATTATTCTCTCCGCCAAAATCAAGTCCGGGCTGGTCTCCTATGCAAATAAAGAATTCGGTTTTGGCGGTTCCGGTATCGGTTCTTGCCAGGGAAATGGTTCCATTTTTATGAAGAATGCCGGACTGTTGTGTTGTTTCGTGGGATACGCCGGTTACAGCTGCCGCTTTTTTATAGTTGGTACGCCATATTCCGCCCTGTATCAGGCTGCTTTTGGGTGCATTTGAGGGTTGGTTTTCGTCGTTAAGTACGCGGTAAAAGGAAGCGGGCTGGTAGCATCCTGAATCGACATACGACAGGAAGGCGGCCACTGTTTTAGGCGCTTTACCGGGATATAATTCCAGCTCAATATCTCCTGCAGCGCTACGAATCAGCACATGCGGGTTTTTATATTCCGGCCTGCAGGCTGCTAATAATCCAAAGAAAATGATATAAAGGAACTTACTATTCATGATATCGGCGATAAAGCACAAATGTAGCTTTAACCGGTGAAAACCACTGCTACGAAACAGGCCGTCATACCCTACCTTTGAAATATGGCAGGAAAACAGCAACAGACAGAAAAGTTTCTCCAGGTTTACAAGCAATTAAATGCCCAACAGCAGAAGGCTGTTGACACCATAGAAGGTCCGGTAATGGTGATTGCCGGGCCCGGAACGGGCAAGACCCAGATCTTAAGCGCCCGTATAGGCAAGATATTGCTGGAGACCGACTCCCGTCCGGAGAACATACTTTGTCTTACTTATACCGATGCGGGCGTAGTAGCGATGCGACGCCGGCTGCTGAACTTTATAGGTCCTGATGCCTACAAGGTGAACATTTATACTTTCCATGCTTTTTGCAATGATGTTATACAGGAAAACTTATCCTTGTTCGAGAAGAACATACTTGATCCGATCTCTGACCTGGAACGGATAGCGCTCTTCAAAGAACTTATCGATGCTTTCCCTAAAAATCATCCGTTAAAACGTTACCGGGGGGATGTGTATTTCGAGATCAACAACCTGCAATCGCTATTCAGTACCATGAAGCGTGAAGGCTGGACGCCGGAATTCATCAACAGTAAAATAGACCAGTACATAGAGCGCCTGCCGTTCCGTGATGAATACATTGCGAAGCGCGCTGTCAAGGACTTTAAAAAAGGGGATGTACGCACTGATAAGATCGAGGAGGAGAAAGAGAAGATGGAAAAGCTGCGTGCGGCCGTGAACGAGTTTGACCGGTTTCAGCAACTGATGCGGCAGCGGAACCGTTATGATTTTGATGACATGATCAACTGGGTATTAAAAGCGTTTGAAGAAAACAAACCACTTTTAAACCGCTACCAGGAGCAATATCTTTATATTCTTGTTGATGAATACCAGGATACCAGCGGTACCCAGAACAAACTGGTGGAACTGCTCATCAACTACTGGGATGAACCCAACGTTTTTGTAGTGGGCGATGATGATCAGAGTATTTACCGTTTCCAGGGTGCCAATATTGAAAACATGGGCGGTTTCATGGAGCGTTACAGTGACCTGCTGGTGATTGTGCTTGAGAACAATTACCGTTCTACTCAACCCATTCTTGATGTATCGACATCACTGATCAGCCGCAATAACGACAGGCTTATTAAAAAGAAGCCTTCACTAAATCTTACGAAGGATCTTATTGCTTCGAACGTTAAGATAAAATCATTAATGCACCCGCCTGTTATCAAAGAATATGAAACACAGAAGCAGGAGATGATAGATATTACCCTGCAGGTAGAAGCGTTACTGGCGCAGGGTGTGTTGCCGGGGCGTATCAGTATTCTATATAAAGAGAACAAGTATGGTGAGGAGCTGGCGCATTATTTCAGGCTCAGGGGTATTCCTTTATATAGTAAACGCAGCATCAACGTTCTTGATGATCCATTAGCGCAAAAGATATTACTGTTATTCCGTTATCTTTCTGCGGAGCATGATACGGCTTATGGCGGTGATGAGATGTTGTTTGAGCTATTACATTTCGACTGGTTCAATATTCCTCCTGTAGAAATCGCGCGTTTAAGTATAGAGGTGGCGGGACGGCAGTTTTCGGACAACAAAACATCTATCCGGCAATTACTGCTCGAGAAAAGCAATGAACCTCCCAGGGACTTGTTTTCGAAAGGACTTTTACCCCAGCTAAAGCAGGCAGGGGTTATTATAGAAAAGCTGATTGCAGCGGTTCCCAACATGACTTTGCAAGGGTTGTTTGAGTTTATGATCCGTGAAGCGGGCATTCTTGCCAGCATTATGCAAAGCGAGGAGAAGATATTCCAGATGCAAATTCTGACGGCCTTATTTGATTTTGTAAAAGAAGAGACGCGCCGTAAGCCTACGCTAAGCATTCATGCTTTTATAGATATAATAGACCTTATGGAAAAGGAGAATATTTCTCTTCCGATGGTACAGGTCAGCGGCAGTGACAAAGGTGTAAACCTGCTAACTGCGCACGGGTCGAAGGGTCTTGAATTTGAGTATGTATTTGTTGCGGGCTGTAATGCTTCGTCGTGGGAGAAAAAGCGAAAGCCAGGTGGTGGTTATTCTTTTCCCGATACCATGTTTGATATAGCGGCCACCAGTACTGCTACAGATTTTGAGGAATTACGCCGTTTGTTCTATGTAGCGCTTACGAGGGCAGAACAACATCTTACGCTTTCGTACTGCCGTTTCAAAAATGATGGTAAGGAGCTTGAGCCTTCCATGTTCATTGCAGAGCTCCAGGAGCAGGGCACTTTAAAAGCGGAACCGGTAGTAGTTGGTCCGGAAATACAGCTGCAGTTCCAGGCGCTGGTATTTGACAAGATACAGGCTCCTGAAATAGAAAAGATAGAGGAAGATTTTGTTTCGAATATGCTCGACAAGTTTGTAATGAATGTGACGGCATTGAACAACTATCTTAAATGTCCGCTTGAGTTCTACTTTAAGAATCTTGTGCGTATACCGTCTCCTAAAAATGAAGCGACGGAGTTTGGTTCTGCCGTACACCATGCCTTACAGCGTTTATTCGAGAAAATGCAGCTCGATAACAATAAGCGGTTTGGTACTTTGGAAGACTTTATCGCCGATTTCAACTGGTATATGCATCGTCATCGCGAAAGCTTTACGCGTGAGCAGTTCAAGCGCCGCCTGGAGTATGGCGTAGATGTTCTTACCAATTATTATAACAAATACATTCACCAGTGGAACACAGTAGTGGCAGTAGAGAGAAATATCCGCAATGTAGTAGTGAAGGAGGTGCCTTTAAAAGGTAAGCTTGACAAGCTGGAGTTTGAGGGAAAAGAAGTGAATGTGGTGGACTACAAAACGGGTGATCCTGACAAGGCAAGGGACAAGCTGCTGCCCCCGGGCGAAAAGAATCCTGTTGGCGGTGATTACTGGCGTCAGGCTGTGTTTTACAAGATACTTGTTGATGGATATGAACAACGTTCGTGGCAGGTAGTGAGCACTGAATTTGATTTTGTGGAACCTGATAAAAAGAAGGAATACCAGAAGCGGAAGGTTGTTATAAGGCCGGAAGATATTACTACCGTAACGCAACAGATCACCGATGTATGGCAAAAGATACAGGCACGCGAGTTCTATACCGGCTGTGGGAAAGCGGACTGCCACTGGTGTAACTTCGTTAAAACCAATAACATGGCGATAGCGTTACATGAACAAAGCGAGGAAGAAGAATAGCAAAACGTTAATTTGCCTTTCGAGTTCCGGCGTGCTGCTGCCGGATGAAAGAAGTAAGTTAAGTTTGCAGCCTATTTAATCATATGCGGAAGAGATCTTATATTTTTTATTTTCTTATGCTGGCTGTACTGGGCTCCTATGTTTCCAGCGTTTCGTCGTGTGCGAATATCATTCCTCCCGGGGGAGGTCCTAAAGACTCGCTGGCGCCGGTATTGTTAAGTGCGGTGCCCAAGGACTCTACCCGCCATTTCAGCGGCAACCGCATTGTTCTTCATTTCGATGAGTATGTTACCCTGGATAATACACAGGAAAACGTGATTGTTTCACCCAATGCCAAGAACATTCCCCAGATAGAAGGCAAACTGCGTACGGTGACGATACGTTTGAAAGATAGTCTTGAAGCGAATACTACCTATTCCATCAATTTTGGGAAGTCGATCAAAGATGTTAATGAGGGCAATATAGCCAAGGAGTTCACTTATGTGTTTTCTACGGGCAGCACTATTGACAGCTGTTACCTGGAAGGAACGGTTCAACTGGCCCAGACGGGTAAAATAGACAGCACTCTTATAGTTGTGCTGCATAATAATCTGAACGATACTGCCGTGAGCCGGTCAAGACCGCGATACTATGCCAAGCTTGACGGGCATGGGCATTTCCGCTTTAACAATCTGCCCCCGGCGAAGTTTGCGGTATATGCCATTCCCAACGATTATAATAAAAGGTATGATGACAGTACCAAGTTGTTTGCGTTTCTCGATTCCTCTGTTACTGTGAATGTGAATACTCCCGCTATCAAACTTTACGCTTTCCAGGAGTATTTAGAAAAGCCAAAGGCAACACGTTCACAGCAGTCTTCAGGCAATAACAAGAAAAAGAACAAGGATAAGGAGAAAGAAGAAGATAAGCGCCTGAAGATCACCGGCACCAGTTTATCGGCCGGAGAGCAGGATATACTTACACCACTTTTCCTGGGCTTTAACCGTCCCCTGAAAAGTTTTGACAGCAGCAAAATGGTGCTTGCAGATACCAATTATAAACCCTTGCCGGTACAGCCTCATTTTACGTGGACTGATACGACCGCTACCAAGATAACGCTTACCTATCCGTGGAAGGCTGAAACGGAGTTAAGGCTAATGATTGACAAAGAGGCGGCCACCGACAGCGGCGGTACCAATATTCATAAGTCGGACACCATTGATTTCAAGGTTAAGAAAGAGTCGGCATACGGTAGTATCAAGTTTCATTTTAACGGAATTGATCTTGAGCGTCATCCTGTATTACAGATTTTACAGAGCGACAAAGTCGTTGATTCCATTGCCATCAGGGACAAAAGCTGGTCGCGTCGTTTATATGCACCGGGGGATTATGAATTACGGATCCTGTATGATAAGAACCAGGATGGCAAGTGGACTCCGGGGCGTTTCTGGGAAAGTGCGGAAAAGGAGCAGCCTGAGCTGGTGTATCCTGCGAAACCGGGCAAAGTTACTGTTCGCGGGAACTGGGATAATGAGTGGGATATAACGCAAGGAGACCCGTTTGAAGTTCCGGAGCAAAAAAAACCTACGGGACGGCCGGGGCAAAGGCCTCCTGGCAAGTAGGAATAACCCTTTTGCAGCTTAATTTTGCAGTATGCAGTTACCATCTTCGTTGTTAGAAAATGCGGTGAATGAGTTTTCGAAGTTGCCCGGCATTGGCAAAAAAACGGCTTTACGGCTGGTTTTGCACCTGTTAAAGCAGGAGCCCGGTGAAGTGCAGCAGTTTGGGGAGGCGATCACGCGTATGCGGCAGGAAATCAATTTTTGCCGGCGCTGTTTCAATGTGAGCGACGGGGAGACCTGTTCGATCTGCTCCAATGCTTTGCGTAACCAGCGTCTTATCTGTGTTGTAGAAAACCTCAGGGATGTGATAGCCATTGAAAGTACCCAGCAGTTCAGCGGTACTTTTCATGTACTTGGCGGCATCATTTCCCCGCTGGATGGCATTGGTCCCGACCAGCTGAACATAGAATCGCTTGTGCACCGTGTGGCCCAGGAAGGCACGGAAGAGCTTGTTTTTGCTCTTAACCCGAATATCCAAGGGGATACAACGATTTATTATATTCAAAAGAAAATCAAGCACTTACCTTGTAAAGTGACTACGATAGCGCGGGGCATTGCCTTTGGCGGAGAGTTGGAATATGCAGACGAGTTAACGCTTGGGCGCAGTTTAACCAACCGTATGCCTATTGACAATTATATTTAGCAGGTATTGCCGACAATTATATTTAACAGGCATTGATTTAACGGCTTTTTGCCGGAGGTTTGCTATAACTAAACTGGCTTTTTACGAAGTAATATAGCTATTCTGTTATCAATCATCTATTCCTTATCTTTGCATCTGCAATAGCGGATTTTGGTTTATTGTTCGGCTATTGCAGGCGGCGGGGTGATCCGGCGTCAGGGACAGAACTAATAAACGCCAAGAAGCCACATTGCCGGTTTTCCCAACGTTTTACCAACATCTGCCCCACTATTTCCAATAAGCCGGTTTTATAAGTATCTCAGGAATGAAGACTATAAGGGAATGTTTACAGGAGCGTATACTCGTTATTGATGGCGCTATGGGTACCATGATCCAGCGGTATAAGCTGCAGGAAGAAGACTATCGTGGCGAAAGATTTGCGAACTGGCATTGCGATGTAAAGGGAAACAATGACCTGTTAAGTATCACTCAGCCGCAGATCATTGAAGAAATTCATAAACAATACCTGGAGGCCGGCGCTGACATTATTGAAACCAATACTTTCAGCAGTACCGTTATTGCACAAGCCGACTATGATATGCAGGAAGTTGCCTATGAAATGAACGTAGCATCTGCCAGGGTTGCCCGTAAGGCTGCCGATGCCTATACGGCAAAGAATCCTGATAAGCCCCGTTTTGTTGCGGGCGCCATAGGCCCAATGAATAAAACACTTTCATTATCTCCTGATGTAAACAATCCAGGTTATCGTTCTGTTACGTTCGATGAAGTAGCTACTGCTTATTACGACCAGATAAAAGGGCTTGTTGAGGGTGGTGTAGATGTACTGTTGATTGAAACGATCTTCGACACGCTTAATGCAAAGGCGGCTATCTATGCTGCCAAGAAGTTCTTCAGGGACACTACCGGCAAAGATGAAAGCGCGGATACATTACCCATCATGATCAGCGGCACTATTACAGATGCCAGCGGCAGGACATTAAGCGGGCAGACACTGGAAGCTTTCTGTATTTCGGTAAATCATGCCAAGCCGTTAAGCATAGGATTAAACTGTGCGTTAGGCGCTTCCGAGATGCGCAGCCATATAGAAGAGCTCAGCCGTATTGCACCATGTTATACTTCGGCCTATCCCAATGCGGGTTTACCAAATGCGATGGGTGAATATGACGAAGCGCCTCATGAAACTGCCCATTTCATAGAAGACTGGGCTGAGCAAGGTTATGTAAATATTGTAGGTGGCTGCTGCGGCACCACTCCAGATCATATTAAACATATTGCAGACCAGGTTAAAAAGTTCCAGCCAAGGGCTATACCGGAACTTGAAACGGCTCTTTAAACGATTTGTAACCAACTGCATTATTGCGGGGGCCATTCGTGTTTCCCGCACCTAGTTAAAGTAAAACAGAAAATGAGCAATACGAGTACCATAAAACCTTTCCTGCGTTTAAGTGGTTTAGAACCTTTGATAGTACGCCCCGAGACGAATTTTGTAAACGTGGGGGAACGAACCAATGTTACGGGCTCCAAGAAATTTGCAAGGCTCATCAAGGAGAATAAGTATGAAGAGGCATTAAGTGTTGCGCGTCAACAGGTGGAGAATGGCGCACAGGTGATTGATGTGAACATGGATGATGCGCTTCTCGATGGAGTGCAGGCTATGACCACTTTCCTCAACCTGTTACAGAGTGAGCCTGATATTGCGAAGATACCTGTGATGATCGACTCTTCGAAGTTTGCGATCATAGAGGCCGGATTAAAGTGTGTGCAGGGGAAGTGTATCGTCAACTCCATCTCCATGAAAGAGGGTGAGGACAAGTTCATCGAGCAGGCTTATATCTGCAAGAGCTATGGTGCGGCTGTGATTGTAATGGCTTTTGATGAGAAGGGGCAGGCCGATACCATGGAGCGTAAGGTAGAGATATCTGAGCGTGCCTATAAGATACTTACGGAGCAGGTAGGTTTTGCTCCTGAAGATATTATTTTCGACATCAACATATTTGCGGTAGCTACGGGTTTGGAAGAGCATAATAACTACGGTGTAGATTTTATTGAAGCCACCCGGATTATCAAAAAGAAGTTTCCGTTGGTGAAGATCAGCGGCGGTGTCAGTAACCTTTCGTTTTCTTTCCGTGGTAACGAGCATGTACGTGAGGCCATGCACGCTGTATTTCTTTATCATGCTATTGCTGCGGGTATGGAGATGGGCATTGTCAATGCCGGTCAGCTGCAGGTATATTCTGAAATAGAACCTCAGTTACGTGATCTCTGTGAAGATGTAATTCTGAACCGTAACAATGCCAATAACGAGGCTACGGACAAGCTGATCGCTTTTGCTGAAACAGTGAAGGCGGGCGCCAAGGAAGTCAAGAAAGATGATGCGTGGCGTCATACGCCTGTAGCGGAGCGCCTGAAACATGCGCTGGTAAACGGCATCACTGATTATATAGATGCAGATACAGAAGAAATAAGGCAATTATATCCGCGTCCGCTGGACGTGATAGAGGGGCCTTTAATGGATGGGATGAATGTAGTGGGCGATTTATTTGGCGCGGGTAAAATGTTCCTGCCACAGGTAGTGAAAAGTGCGCGTGTGATGAAACGCAGTGTAGCTGTGTTAACGCCCTATATAGAAGAAGAAAAGCGTAATAATCCTGCGGCCCAGCAGGGAGGTGCGGCCAAGATCCTTATTGCCACGGTAAAGGGTGATGTGCATGATATTGGTAAAAACATTGTGGGTGTTGTATTAGGCTGTAACGGCTATGATGTGATTGACCTGGGAGTAATGGTTCCTGCCGATAAGATACTTGATACTGCACAAAAGGAAAATGTAGCTATCATTGGTCTTAGTGGTTTGATCACCCCTTCTCTCGATGAGATGGTGCATGTAGCCAAGGAGATGAAACGCCGTAATATGACGCAGCCATTAATGATAGGCGGCGCCACCACATCACGCACGCATACTGCAGTTAAAATACAACCTGAATATGACCAGGGGGTGATACATGTACTGGATGCCTCGCGCAGTGTTACGGTAGCGGGCTCCCTGCTCAACAAGGATCAGAAAGGAGATTTTCTTAATGGGATCTCTAAAGAGTATATTAAGCTGAGAGATGATTTCGGGAAAAAGAAATCTGTTAAACAATACCTCTCTTATGCTGAAGCCAAAAGCAATCCTGCCAAAATTGACTGGGATAATTATACAGCTGCAGCACCCAGCTTTACCGGTTGCCAGACGTTTCATAACTATGATCTTGCAGCGATCAGGGATTATATAGACTGGGCTCCTTTCTTTATATCGTGGGAGCTGGGCGGGCGTTTCCCCGACCTGTTAACAGACAAGGTAATAGGCGTTGAAGCAACCCGTTTATATAACGATGCGAATGCGCTCCTGGATAAGATCATAGAAGAGAAGTGGCTTACAGCACATGCTGTGATTGGTTTCTGGCCTGCTACGAGAGTAGCGGCAGACAGCGTTACAGTGAAGGCCGTTACTTCTTCTACAGGTTCGACAGATGGAGAAGCGATAAGACTAGAGTTTCTCAGGCAGCAGGTTAAGAAGGCGGCCGATCAGCCCAACCTTTCATTAGCAGATTTTATAAAGCCTGCATCTGTTCCCGGTGAGTATAATGACTACCTGGGCGCTTTTGCCGTTACTATAAAAGGTATAGAGCCTCATATCGAAAGATTTGAAAAGGCTTTTGATGATTATAACAAGATCATGCTCCAGGCGCTCTCTGACCGTATAGCAGAGGGGTTCACCGAGTTACTTCACAAGAAAGTTCGTACGGAGTACTGGGGTTATATAAAAGAAGAGCAGCTGACAAATGAAGAGTTGATCAAAGAAAAGTATATGGGTATACGTCCGGCGCCGGGTTATCCTGCGTGCCCGGATCATACTGAAAAGTACAAATTATTCAGCCTGCTGGATGTAGAGAAAGAGATAGGTATCACGTTAACGGAATCGCTGGCGATGTATCCTGCTTCTTCTATCTGTGGCTGGTATTTCAGTCATCCTCAAAGCCAGTATTTTGGGGTAAATAAGATCACTGAAGATCAGCTGGAAGATTATATTGCCCGTAAAGGGCTTTCTGAGGACGAGATGAGAAGGTGGCTGGCGCCGGTGTTGGAATAGCGTTAGTCTTTTATATCATCGGGATCAGTGGTTTCTTCGAGTTTGTCGGATTCTTTGCCGCGCCTGAGTTTTACTTTGGGATTTTCCTGGGTGCCTGTGACGCTGAAGGGGATGCCTATGATACCAAGTGGTGGCAGTCCGAGTCTGCCGCTAAGATTCATTTTACCGTCGAAGCTGACCTGTCCTTCGAAGCGGGGGCGGAAGCCGGCTACTTTCATTTTGGTGCGTTCGATGGTAATGATGTTATTGGCGATGTGTGATTTGATCTCAATCTTCGACAGGTCGGGATTCTTTAATCCTTCTTTACCGGTGGCTCCGCCAACGGCATTGAAGAGTTTAAAGCCATACATCTTTACCTTTTGAACAGTAAGTACGCCATTGCCTTTCAGGGATGGGTATACAGGTTGCATGTTGGCATCGAGTTTACCACTCAATTTATAATCGAGAGAGATAACGCCTTCCGCTTTAGCTGCTGCTGTCACCATATTGCGGAACAGTTCCACTTCCTTATACATTCTTTTGACGTCGAAGTTTTCGGCGTTCACGTGGTATTCGAAATGTGCTTTCATTGGAGACAAGCTTTCGTATAGTGCATCCATATTCACCTTACATCCTGCGACAGTGAAGCCTGTTTTATCAAGGGTGATGCGGCCGCTGTCGATGCTTACCGCTCCCTGTGCATCGGAGAGGAGGAGGCCCTGGTATTGTATTTTGTTGATGCCGGCGGCCAGTTTCAGATCGAGGTTTGCGGGGATCAATAGTACGCCTGTTGCGGCGGTGGCTTTGGGTGTGCCTGTGTTTGCTGCACCGGGTTTGCCATTTGTTGTTGTGCTGGCTGCGGGGGCGTTGGCAAAGGCCATCCATTCATCTACTTTGAGGAAATCTGATTTCAGGTTAAAGTTGCCCCGCAAGGGAGCATTTTTTTGGGTGGCGTAGGCTATGACATTTGAGAGGTGGCCATTCAACGTTAATAAGCCGCTACCGTATTTGCCCTGGAATGCATCGAAGACCATTTTATCTTGTTCGAAATGGAATTTGCCGCTTGTTACCCACAGCGGCTGGGGAAACAGTTCTGATTCCAGCGCTATATTTTTTACCTGTAATGTACCGCTGTTTGAAAGTTTGTTGAACCTGCCTGCTGCCGCATCACTTTGCAGGCCGTGCAATGAAAGGTTTGTTTTGATAAAGCCTTTCAGGTTATAGCCTTGCACTGCAAATACACGATAGATATTTCCAAGATCGAGGATACCACGGGAGACGATATCGTAGCGCAGGTTATCGAAGTTGCGCAGGTCGGCCTTGCATAAAAAGGGCTGCTGGGCAAAACGGAAAGATACGGGGCTAAGGTCGATGTTCAGAGTTTTGAAGTTGCCGGCTGTGTTGGAGATATCGGCTGTTACCTTAATATTTTCAATGGGTTGGGGGTAGTATTTTGTTTGTATAAAGCCGTTCTTCAAAGTGAGATTGGCTTTGGCGACGGGGAAGATCCTGCGTTCGGGGAGGTAACGTCCTTTTGCATCCAGGTTCATTGCCAGGTCGCCTTTTAAGGTAAGGCTATCCATAGGATAGACCTGTGCGAGGTCCTGGAGATGGCATACAGCCCGGAGGCTAGCCTCGATATCCTTATCGGCCAGGTTGTGCAGTTTGAAATAGCCTTTCAGGTAGCTGCCCAGTATAGTGGCGTTGATATTTTCGATGCCAAGCTTCGTGTGTTTATAATTGTTACCGGCGCAGGATGCATTTACATTAAAGCTGATATTTTCCACTGCCTGTGGCAAGCCTGCATATTTAAAGTAGCCGTTTTCGAGCGAAGACCGGAAGTTGAATGAGGGGATACTGGTGATCACTGTATCCCTTTTCCGCAATCCTTTTGGAACTACTGCTGTTGCGTATTTCCCCTCGGCCAGCAGGTGCATTGTGTAACGTCCTTTAAGGTCGACCGGTTGGAGGCCAAGCGCCCTGTCCCATTTTTCGAGATCTATGGCGGTGTTCATTTTAGCGAAGATGTGCGGTTCTTTGATGCCTTTTACCCGCAGTACGGCGCTCAGGTAATCTTTATTAATATTAAAATATATAGAGTCGATGTTGAGGTAGAGGCTATCGGGGGTACACTGTGGCATACGTACCTGCATGTTCAGGAAGAGGTTTTTAATGGGATCGGGGGCTTTCTGATTTGCTACAAATCCATCTCTTATTTTCATGTCAAGTGACAGGTTGGGCATGCGGTGTTCTTCGGCGATGTATTGTCCGGATAATACGGCGCGAATATCGCCAAAGCCTTTTACATCGGTCTGTGCCAGCCAGCCGAGGTATTCTGCGGGGAGGGCGGAGAAGATGTCGTGCAGGTCGGTATTGGCCGTTTGCATATCGAAGTTCATGTTGTAGCCATTCTTCAGGAATTCGAACTTTCCTTTAAAGTTGACGGGCAGACTATTTATTTTTAAATCATTCTTTTCGAACAGGAAAGCCAGTGAGTTGGTGTTAATTTTTGTAACCAGTTGGGCTTTTAATTTTTTAGATATAAAGTATCCCTGCTTGTTGTAGTAGAAGTCGACGGAGCTGGCTTCGATATCGGAAGCGAGGTCGAAGACAGCTTTCTGGAAATCGCCTTTACCTGTGTAGTTCAGTTGCCTTGCGTTGATAAGCATGGGCAGGGACTTATCGTCGTAGACAAGGTTACTATTGGAGATAACGATGCTTTCCATTTTCAGGGCAGCGCCGCTGCTATCTGTTTTATTGTCTGCAGTGGTGTTGGATGCTGCAGCGTATACGTTATAGTTTGCTTCTCCTTTTTCATTTACCTGGACATGGATAGATGCCTTATCGATAAAGATCTTGTTGATGTTGATGGTAGAGGAGAAAACGGATCGCAGGTTGAGGCCGAATGCAAGCGACTGGGCGGAGAGGAGCGTATCGTTCTGAAAAGGGGCTGCTCCCTTCAGGCTAAAGTCGTATAAGGAAAGCGTAAGAGAAGGGAAGTGATGAAAGAAAGAGAGTCTTGCTTTTGAGAAGTTGAGTTCACCTTTGATGCTGCTATTGGCCCAGTCTTTTACTTTTCCGGAGACGAAGCCCGGGAATAGTATGGGTAATAAAAACATCAATGCGAAGACGGTTGCAATGGAGATACCTGTGATTTTAAGGCAGCGGATAATGAAGGGTTTCATGTCTTGAATTATGGGGTAGTGCAAAGATAGAAAATAGATGGTAGATGACGGATGGCAGATAGCAGATTAGGAGGAAGAAAGACGGTAAACGCTGACAGGCAGGGATATAAAGCCGATGAATGGGGGTGGATAGCTGGTGGGTGAATACAGGTGGGAGATGGTAGACAGATAATTGGAGTAGTGGGCAGCAGGCCGTAGAGTAGATGGTAGCTGGCAAAACGGTAAAAGCCAAGCGAGGCCGCAGATGTTGTTAGCAGGCAGGCTGCCTGCAGTTGCTGGCCTATACGCAAAAAAAAGCCCCTCGTTCTCACGAAGGGCTCTTCAATAAATATGGCAGCTACCTACTCTCCCGCATTTCTGTGCAGTACCATCGGCCATGGGAGGCTTAACTTCTCTGTTCGGTATGGGAAGAGGTGAACACTCCCGGCAAAACCACCATAAGATCT